>NZ_JAVRBF010001430.1:0-239 GCF_032436805.1 Streptomyces sp. P17
CTTTAACTTCTTTATGCGCTGTGCCTTTCTTATTTCTAAAATAAAGGAAGAAAACAGCAGCCGATAATAAAGCAGCAACAGCATTACCATAAAATAACCAGTTATAAGATATAGCAGCCAAGAAACCACCTAAAGCTGGACCTATAGAAAACCCCAGATTTAACGCCATCCTGTTTAAAGTAAAGCTACGTATTACATTTTCTGGTTTTGAATAATAGGCTATCGAAACTGAATTGGCG
>NZ_JAVRBF010001431.1:0-239 GCF_032436805.1 Streptomyces sp. P17
GGTAAATAAATACAGCTTGGTTAAGCCTAGCTGTTGCGCTTGCTGCATTACTTGTAACACCAGCCATTTACCTAAACCTTTACCGCGCGCCGCAGGTGCCAAATATATATTCGCCAGCCAGGGCGATAAATCGCGGTTGGTTTGCATATCTTGCAATAAAATCGAAGCGGTACCCACTACTTGCTGCTCTAACAGCAGCACCCAACTGAGCGGCAGCGAGCTATCGTTCAAGGTAGTCG
>NZ_JAVRBF010001432.1:0-239 GCF_032436805.1 Streptomyces sp. P17
TGCCGTGGAGCACGAGCAGGCCCACCGACGCTCCGCCCGAGTGTCCGCCCTCGCCGCCGAAGCCGGGGCACCCGCCGGAACCGCCAGCGCCGCCGACGTACCACTGTTGTCCGTCGGGTGAGCCGCCGCCTCCTCCGGGGCCGCCAAACCCTGGTCGTCCGTTCGACGCGCCCGGTTCGCCTTGACCGAAGACAAGTGCACCGTCGGTCAACTTGGGAGTGCCACTCGCGTCGACGCCG
>NZ_JAVRBF010001433.1:0-239 GCF_032436805.1 Streptomyces sp. P17
GTTGCGCTCGCTGGCGTCGATTCGTGCCGAGCTAGGCGCAGATGTCCCTGTGCTGGTGGACGGCGGCATCCGCCGTGGCAGTGATGTGTTCAAGGCTCTGGCACTGGGCGCCGATGCGGTGCTGATAGGTCGGCCTTATGTGCATGCATTGGCCACTGCCGGAGCGCTGGGCGTGGCCCATCTGCTCAGGCTGTTGCGTGAGGAACTGGAGGTGACCATGGCCTTGTGCGGTTGCCGTG
>NZ_JAVRBF010001434.1:0-239 GCF_032436805.1 Streptomyces sp. P17
CACCCGCCGTACCTTCACCGCCCTGCTCGCTGCTTCCGCCGTGGCCCCGCCACGTCTTTCCTTCGGGCAAGGCGCAGCCCGCACCGGCACCGTCAAGGCCCGCGACGGCGTCGAGCTGTTCGTCAAGGACACCGGCGGCAATGGCCGCGCCATCGTGCTGACCCATGCCTGGCCGCTCAATGCCGATATCTGGGACTACCAGTCCTCCGAGCTGTCCAAGGCGGGCTATCGCGTGATCT
>NZ_JAVRBF010001435.1:0-239 GCF_032436805.1 Streptomyces sp. P17
CGGTCGCCGACCTGATGTCCGTGCTCGGCGAGTCGGCGGACGCGGCGATCGTGCTGGTCGAGGGCAAGCCGACGGGTGTCGTCAGCCGCCAGGACCTGCTCGCCTTCCTGGCGAACGGCGGGGTGAAGTAGCCCGATCCGCCTTCGAGCGGGCGTTCGTGCAAACGGTACGAGCGCGACACGTCCGCGCAGCACCCGCTTAACACGCGTCAGGCACATTGGTCGTTGTCGGCGTCAAGG
>NZ_JAVRBF010001436.1:0-239 GCF_032436805.1 Streptomyces sp. P17
GATGAGCGTAAGGCGCTTGTCAATGAAGTTGCACAGCTTCGCCGCGAGCTTGCAATGGGCGGCGGCCAGACCGCCGACGAGACGGTGGAGATCGGCGGCATCCGCTTTGCCTCGCGCCGGCTTGACGGTGTGTCGGGACGGGATCTTCCGGCGCTGATCGACGAGATGAAATCGCGGATCGGCTCTGGCGCGGTTCTCTTGCTGGCCGATACAGGCGGCAAGGCGGCGGTCGCAGCGGG
>NZ_JAVRBF010001437.1:0-239 GCF_032436805.1 Streptomyces sp. P17
GGCCACGGTCGCCTGCGTCAGGTTGCACGCCGTGGTGCCGGCGTTGCACGCCAGCACGCCGGTTTGGTCGTAGAACGTCTTGATCAGGCAGGTGCCCGAGGTGGCGCAGTTGTTGGAGCCGAGCGTGCCGGGATTGTTGAGCTTGCCGGTCGTGGCGTTGGTGGCGATGTCGGCGCAGTTCGCGCCGGTGTTGTCGCAGAGATTGATGGCGGCGTTGCCCGCTTTGGCCAGGCTGAAGG
>NZ_JAVRBF010001438.1:0-239 GCF_032436805.1 Streptomyces sp. P17
GCAGGCCGAACCGGAGGTGGATCGCCGAAAGCAGCCGCTTCTCGATCTGCTTGTAGGAGCCGCCGATCACGGCCTTGAACGGCGAGATCATGTCACCGATCACGTATTCCGGCGCGTCGTGCAGCCTGGCGGCGAGCCGGATGCGGTGGTCGATGCGCGGCCGCCGCGCCCGCAGCACGGCCTCCACCAGCAGTGTGTGCTGCGCCACCGAGAAGATGTGCGCGCCGCGGGTCTGGCCG
>NZ_JAVRBF010001439.1:0-238 GCF_032436805.1 Streptomyces sp. P17
GTTTTACAGTTTATTATATCATTGTCTGTAAAACCCAACAATAAATCCCTTTAATTACAATAATCATAGAAAAGGAGCAACTATATGCAATGTCCCAAGTGCCAATACAATGGCTCTAGAGTAGTAGATAGTCGACCTGCTGATGAAGGCAGAGCGATTCGCCGTCGTAGAGAGTGTGAATCCTGCCAATTTCGTTTTACGACATTTGAACGATTAGAAAGAGCGCCATTATTAGTTG
>NZ_JAVRBF010001440.1:0-238 GCF_032436805.1 Streptomyces sp. P17
GCGCGGCCATTGACAGAGATGTTCTAGCCCATGTCAATATGGCTTATGCATACGAGATTCGCGTGCATCGAGCACATTTTCCTCTCTAATGAGTGATCAGCCAATGGCTGATGGAGTGCTTTGGCATCGACTCGCTTTAGCAGTACCGTGGTCAAGTGGACAAGTACACCAACCATCACCCAAGCGATCACGTCAACGACCTACAGTCTGCTCAGGTGCTCAATAGCCCCTTGTTCTC
>NZ_JAVRBF010001441.1:0-238 GCF_032436805.1 Streptomyces sp. P17
TGGCGCCGGAGCGGCTCGCAAACCGTGCGGTCGTTACATTCACCTCGGTTGGCTCAAGCGCTCCGCGTCGGCCAGGATGGATCGCATGGCCTCGCCCGCCGGCTGGCCGTCGCGATCATAAGCGCCCGCCTCGAGAATAGCCAAGAGCGCACGCCGCGCACGGCTGACGCGGCTTTTCACCGTCCCGACCGCGCAGCCGCAGATTTCAGCGGCCTCTTCATAGGCGAAACCGCCCGCG
>NZ_JAVRBF010001442.1:0-238 GCF_032436805.1 Streptomyces sp. P17
TCTTGGATCATACGCTCATCGGCCAGAATTTGCTCATCAGAAGGCGTTTCCACTTCAGGAGTAGTTTCCTGTGGTTCTTCCTTCTTTGGCTCTGGAAGGTCCAATTTAAGCTGTTCTGCCTTCTTTGCAGGAGCTTCCTTGACTTGTTCGGTCACTTGTTCGGTAGGCTTTGCCGTAGGCAGAACCAACGAAGGAACTTCGATGCGAGGACGTGCAATCTCAGGAAGCGTTTAGATCG
>NZ_JAVRBF010001443.1:0-238 GCF_032436805.1 Streptomyces sp. P17
CAGACATGCTTGGTTCAGTTCCCATGCATATGGTGCACCTTCTTCCATGGTTTCAGTGAAGATGTCCAACAACTGGCCTTCACCGAAAACACGCTTTGGCGTTGCCTCGGAACCATAGAAAGCAGTCATGATTGCGTTCTTGGTCTGCTTACGGTCGATACGTGCATCACCACCGGTCTTTTCAAGCATACGCTTGTACTGGATCACGTAGGCATCAGCACGTGTACCAATGTCTACG
>NZ_JAVRBF010001444.1:0-238 GCF_032436805.1 Streptomyces sp. P17
ACGGCACGCACGATATCAAAACGCTCAACAGCCTACTTGCCACCGTCATCGACAGCGTCGACGGTTTCGAGCAAGCCAATAAGCTTGTCGACACGGCAAGCTTCAAGCCGATCTTCTTCGAGGTGATCAGCGAACGGCGGAAGCTGGCCAGCGAGGTCGAGGCAAGGATACGTACGGCGGGTGGAACGCCGGACGACGAAGGTACGATGCTCGCCTCGGCCCATCGTGTCCTGATGAG
>NZ_JAVRBF010001445.1:0-238 GCF_032436805.1 Streptomyces sp. P17
CGACATCTTCATGAAGAATTCGCCTCTTGATCTGCTTGCAGAAATCAATGAATTCCCTGAAGTTGCTGAACAGTTCAACTCCAATATGGCACGTGCCATTGATGGAACTAGCAAGCCCAAGGGAGCTGTTACGGAATACGAAATTCGTGCATATCTGGAACGGGTCAAGAATGCCCTGTCCGATAATGCATTGCGTATCGAAGCCCGTAATAACGTCATTGGTTCCGATGTGTCTGTT
>NZ_JAVRBF010001446.1:0-238 GCF_032436805.1 Streptomyces sp. P17
GATCAGTCTTGGAGGCATTGCTAATATTAGAGGTGCTCATGGTAAGGTACTACAACTGCGCCCTAAGGGCGCTGATAGTAAAGCCTTAACCAAGGCAGTGGGCGCTGATGGAGCACCTATGCAAACTTTACCGCGAGGTTTTTATTTAAAAAGCAACTTCACACAAGCGATATTACAAGCGCAGTTTTCGTTAGCGCACGGGTAATTCAAACTGACTAAACATCCGATCAACTTCTTC
>NZ_JAVRBF010000100.1:0-19600 GCF_032436805.1 Streptomyces sp. P17
GGCGGCGTGAGGTGCCGCGCCCCCGCCTCCCGTACGACCGGGGCCAGTTCGGGCCCGGCGAGGACGAAAGCGGCCCCCGCCTCACGGACCAGGCCGGTCAGGCGCGCGGGCGGCTGGGCGGGGTCGAGCGGGACGTATCCCGCTCCGGCCCGCCACACGCCCAGGAGCGCGACGACCAGATCGACGCACCGGGGCAGGGCCACCCCGACGAGCGTCTCCGGACCCGCGCCCAGATCCCGCAGACGGCGGGCCAGGTGCAGTGACGCACGGTCCAGTTCCTCGTACGTCACCACCCGGGAGCCGTCCACGACGGCGGCCGCGCTCGGGGTACGGAACGCCTGCTCGGCGAAGCGTTCCGACAGCAGTTCGGCGTTCACGGTTACTCCTGTCACAGACCTGGGCGTGGGTGGGCGCGGGATTCAGGCCGCGGACGACTCGTGCATCTGGCGGCGCAGGCTCGCGGGACGCATGTCGGTCCACACCTCGGCGATCCGGGCCAGGCACTCCTCGCGGCTGCCCTCGGTGCCCTCGGCGTGCCAGCCGGCGGGCAGCTCACGGCCGGCGGGCCACAGCGAGTACTGCTCCTCGTCGTTGAACACCACGCGCTGGCGGGGGCCGTCGTTCTGTTCGGCGGTCATCGAAACTCCTTGATGAGAAAGGGAATTGAGGGATATGGCTCGCTCAGGCGCTGAGGAAGTCCTCGACCTGAACGCCGAGGCCGCGCCGGGCGGCCTGTTCGCGCACGAACTCGGCGAGGGCGAGGTCGAGCACGCCGAGGCCGAACGGGGAGAACACGACGGGCCGGTCCGCCTCCCGGGGCAGCACGGCCGTGCCGCGCAGCAGCGCGCCGATCGGGGCGGCGACGAAGTCGCGGTGGCCGACGGCCCGCTGGGCGAGGTCGAGGGAGGTGCGCTCACGGCAGACGTGGTCGGTGTCGTCGACGACGTTGACCGCGCCGAGGATCGTCTCGGCGGTCAGGTCGCGCAGGGAGATGTGCAGCACCGTGGTGCCGGGCCCGCAGGCGGTCAGGTCCATGTGCGGGGCGGCGGCGGTGGTGGCGAGGGAGACCAGCCGGTGGGCGCCGAGCGCCTCGGGGAGGCCGGTCACCGGGTACGCCTTGACGTCGGGCGCCACACCCCGGCACTGCTCGGCGAACGCCTCGGCGCGGGCCGGGTCCGTGTCGTACAGGGCGGCCTCGGTGAGGCCGGGCAGGGCGGCGGCGAGGAAGCGCAGGATCTCCCGGTTGATGACACCGCAGCCGATCAGCAGGACGGAGGCCGGCGGGTTCCCGGCGGTCAGCTCCCGGGCGGCCAGCGCGGCGCTCGCGGCGGTCCGCTTCGCGGAGATCACCGAGCCCTCGCAGAAGGCCACCGGGTGCCCGTTGCCGAGGGAGTTGAGGACGATCGCGGCGCTCGCCCGCTCGATGCCGGCGGTCACATTGCCCGGGAACGAGGAGATCCACTTCATCCCGGCGACCGGCCGCTCGCCGCCCCGGTACGCCGGCAGCCCGATGATCCGGTCCCGGGCGTGCCGCTCCTCGGGGAAGCGCAGGAAGGTGGAGTGCGGCAGGGACGTGAGCCCCTCGTCGTGCAGCCGGTAGGTGTCGGCGACGAGGTCGATGATCTCCGTCTCCCGGCCGGACAGCACGTCCGTCACATCGGCACGCCGGAGGATCAGCATGGGGTTCCCTCTCTGCGGGGCGGATCGGATGCTCCGATGCTCCGACCGGCCGCTATATGGGCCCTATACGGGGCGTTCGGCCTCGACGTCGTACAGTGCGGTGCCCGCGAGCAGCGGGTCCTGCGTCACCCGTACGTCGAATCCGTGGCCGTGCAGCAGCCGTCGTACGGCGTCCAGCCGGCCGTCCTCGTCGTGCACCTCGGCGACGACGGCACGCACCCACGGCCAGTGCGCGGCGTCGATGCCGCGCAGCACATCGAGCTCGGCGCGCTCCACGTCGACCTTCAGCAGGTCGACGCGGTCGAGGCGGTGGCGCTCGATGAGCGTCGAGGCGGTGACGGCGGGCACGGTGAACTCGACGCCGTCGTGCAGGCCTTCGAGCAGCTCACCGGCGTCCTCGGGGTCGATCCCGCTGTTGTGCAGGAAGGTCCGGGTGATGTCGTCGTCGGCGGCCCGGTCGGCGTACAGGCCGGAGTTGCCGGGTGCCTCGGGGTAGTAGGTGAAGCGGAGCACGCCGGGGCGGTCGGAGACGGCTGTGCGCTCGGTGTGCCAGTCGCCGTCCGCGTGCTCGGCGAGGTTGCGGCGCAGACAGGTGTGCAGGGCGGGGGCGGGTTCGGCGGCGACGAGGCGCAGGCCGGGCGCGGTGCGGGCGCAGAGCACCGACATCAGCCCGATGTTGGCGCCGATGTCGAGGAGCGTGTCGCCGGGCCGCAGCCGCCGGGCGGCACGGTCGTAGCCGCCCGGCGGCAGCATCTCCCGCCACATCGCCACGGCGGCCGGGCCGTTGACGCACCACACCCCCGGTCCGTCGGGCAGCTCCTGGCGCTGCGGTGCGGTGGCGTCGGTCATGGCGCTCCCGCCCCCAGTGCCAGCAGGAAGGTCAGGTCGTCCGCGGCGGCCAGGGACACTTCGGCGGCCCTGGTGTCCGGGGTGTCGAGGGAGGCCTCCAGCAGGCGCAGCCAGGTGTCGCGGAAGCGCTCGATGGTGGCGGCGTCGAACAGGTCGGTGTTGTAGCGCAGGACGGCCCTGAAGTCGCGGCCACCCTGGAGAACTTCGGCCGTCAGGTCGAGCTGGCCCTCCTGCTGCGGTACGTCGCACAGCTCGGCGCGCAGCCCGCCCAGGAGCACGGGCCCCTCGTACAGGCCGGGGACGGGCAGCCGGTCGGCGGCGACCAGGGTGCAGGAGATCCGGAACAACGGGCCCGTGCTGTCGAGCAGTTCGACGGGGTACCGGGCGTGGGCGAGGCCGGTCCTGAGCTGGCTCTGGGCGTCCTGGACCGCTGACAGGAGGGTGGTGTCCGGGGTGAACCGGGCGGCCATGGGCAGGGCGTTGACGTAGTAGCCGACGGCCTGCCGGCTCTGCGGGGTGAAGCGGGTGGTGGCGGGGCAGCCGATGAGGAAGCCGTCGCCTGCCCCCAGGCGGTGCAGGGCGGCCTGGAAGGTGCCGAGCAGCCAGGCGAACGGGGTCAGCGCGTGCCGGGCGGCGGCCTCGCGCAGCCGGTCGGCGGTGGCGGCGGACACGTCGAGTTCGACGGTGGCGCCGTTGAGGGTGCGCTCGGCCGGCCGGGGCCGGTCGGCGGGCAGTTCGGCGGGCCCGAGCCCGGCGCACACCCCGCGCCAGTGCCCGGCCGCCCGCCGCCCGCGCGGGGAGTCGATGAACGCGCGTTCCTCCAGCACGCGTTGGTCCCAGTCCACGGAAGCGGGCTGGGGTGCGTCCTCGTACGCGGCGAACAGGTCCCGCACCAGCAGCCACTGCGAGGTGGCGTCGCTGACGATGTGGTGCGTCACGGTGACCAGCACGGCGTCGTCCTCGGCGCGGCGCAGCAGCACCGCCCGGAACGCGACCTGCTCGGCCAGCCGGAACGGCTCCTGTCCTGCCCGATGGGCCAGCCGGAACAGTTCCTCGTCCCCGGCGCCCGGCACTTCGCGCACATCGAGCCGTACGGCCTCGGCGGGGACGGTGACGCGCACCGGGCCCTCCTCGCCGGCCGGGAAGCGGGACCGCAGGAGTTCGTGCCGGGTGGCCAGCGCGGTCAGCGCCCGCTGGAGCCGGCCGGTGTCCACCCGGTCGCGCAGCCGTACCGCGAGGACCACGTTGTAGGCGGGGCTGTCGGGGGCGAGCTGGTGGGTGAGCCAGAGTCCTTCCTGGCCGACGGAGAGGGTCACGGTGGGTTCAGCCCTTCCACAGGTGGGACACGTCGCCGAAGTTCCGCAGCACCCATGCGTCGTCGTAGATCGTGTCGAGGTAGCGGTCGCCGCCGTCGGGGAAGACCAGGACGCAGTTCGAGCCGTCGGGGATGCTCTCGCGCAGCTTGCCGAGCGCGGCGACGGTCGCCCCGGAGGAGCCTCCGGCCAGTACCGCCTCCCGGCCGATGAGCCGACGGCAGGCGACGACGCACTCCAGGTCGGAGATGTGCACCACGTCATCGGCTGCGGAGGCGTCCATCAGCGGCGGGACGACGGACGCGCCGTGCCCCGGGATCAGCCGCTGGGTGGACTCCAGGCCGAAGATGGCGCTGCCCAGGGCGTCCACGGCAACGATCGTGGTGTCCATGCCGCGGGCCCTGATGTGGTCGCGGCAGCCGCGCAGGGTGCCGAAGGTGGACACCGAGCAGAACAGGTAGTCGACCTTGCCGTCGAGGGCCTCCTCGATCTCCCGCATGGTCGTCTCGTGCGCCAGGGGGTTGAGCAGGCTCGCGTACTGGTTGGGCCAGTACGCCCCCGCGGTCTCGGCCACCAGCTCGCGCACCCGGCGCAGCCGCACCGGCAGATACTCGCCGGTCAGCTCGTCGCGGTCGGTGACGACCTCCACCTCGGCGCGGAAGGCGCGCAGGATGGCCAGGTTCTGCTCGGTGGTCTTGCCGTCGACCACGCAGATGAAGCGCAGCCCGAAGTAGCGGCAGATCTGGGCGAGTCCGACGGCCAGATTGCCGGAGCTGGACTCTACGATCACCGACCGGCCGGGCACCACCTCGCCGCTGCGGATGGCGCCGAGCAGCATGCCCAGCGCGGAACGGTCCTTGATGCTGCCGCCGGGGTTGAACCGCTCGATCTTGGCGAAGACGCGGGAGCCGAACTCCGGCAGCAGCCTTTCCAGTTCCACCAGAGGGGTGTTGCCGACGGTCGAAAGAATGCCTGGGAACGTTTTCTCGGGCACGGCTGCCTCTTCCGTTATCCGGCCAGCTCGGCCGCGAGGTAAGCGGTGATCGCGTCGATCGTCGGGTGGTCCCAGGCCATGGTCGGTTCGACGACCAGGCCGAAGCGGTCCTCGACGTCTCCACACAGGGTGAGGGCGAAGACGGAGTCGAGTCCCATCTCGGCGAGCTGGGCGCCCTCGTCGAGGTCGGCCGGGGATCGCTCCAGGTAGTAGGCGACCCGGTCGGTGAGCCAGGCGCGGATGGCCTGGGGGCTGGTGTCGACGGTGGTGGCGACGGTGGTGGTGTCGTTCACGGAGTGACTCCTCGGTCGGAGGCGGAACGGCGGGCGAGCCGTCCGCGGTACAGGTCGAAGGTGAGGTCGGCCTCGTGCCGTGCGGCGAGCTCCGCGGCCAGCCGGGCGACGAGGGGTTCGGGCAGGGGTCCGTGACGCAGGCCGAGCCGCTGGGCGAGCCGGTGCAGTGCGGCGGTGGCCCACAGCGGGTCGGCGAGGAAGCCGTCGTCGGCGGTGTGCCGGATGCCGAGGCAGGCGGCGGCCGCGAGCAGCAGCGTGTAACGCTCGGCGAGCAGGAAGGCGCGGCGTCCGGCGACGGGGGTGCGGTCGCGGGGCGGCAGGGCGGCTGCCCGGCCGGCGAGTTGGCCGAGTTCGGCGGCGAACAGACGGGCGAACTCGGCGAGTTCGGGATGCTCGGAGGTCTGCTCGGCTTCGGCGAGCATCGACAGCCGGCCGGCGAGGGTGTCCGCGCCGCGTGTGGTCAGCTCCAGGCGGCCGAAGTCGAGTTCGGGCAGGGGGTCGTCGAGCCGGAAGAGCGCGTCCGGCGCCGGTTCCTGGGCGAGCGCCCGCTCTGCGAGCCTCGGCAGCTGCGGGACGATGTTGGACAGGCACACCGCGCCACTGGCGTGGGCGAGGGCGACGACCGGCAGGTCCCGGGCGGCCTTCTGGAAGACGGCGTAGGGCCCCTCGCGCAGATAGCTGCGGGCGCCGAGCACGGTGCCGAGCCGGTAGGAGCTGTCCTGGAGGAGCTTCGGCACCAGGTACTTCACGGCGGCGGAGCGCACGCTGGCCTCGTGCGGCAGCAGATGCAGCGACCTCGCCGCCACGGCGGACAGGGCGTCGCAGATCAGCAGGTCGACGAAGGCGTCCGTCAACGCGGCTCGCACCTCGGGGAGTTCGGCGACGGGGCGGCCGTACAGGTGCCGTCGTGCGGTGAAGTCGAGGACGGTGCGCAGCTGGGTGTCGCCGACGCCGACGACCATGCCGGGCAGCACGCTGCGGGTGACCTGGAAGACCTTCAGCACGGTCTCCATGGCGGCGCCGCTCGCGCCGACCAGGGCGTCCGCCGGTATGGGGACGGCGTCGAAGTCGATCCCGCCCAGGCGGCAGCCCCGTACGCCCGAGGTGGGGTAGCGGCGGGAGCGCTCGGTCCGGTCGTCGAGGTCCACCAGGAAGTGCGAGTGGCCGCGGCTGCCGGGTCCTTCGCCGGTGCGGGCGAACAGGACGGCGGCCTCGGCCCGGCCGATATTGTTGACGAGCTGCTTGCCCCCGTCCAGCACATACCCCTCGGGCACGGGCCTGGCGGTCAGGGAGATCCGGGCGAAGTCGCTGCCGTGGTCGAGCTCGGTGTAGGCGGCGGCGATCCGGCCGCCGGACAGCAGCAGGTCCGCGGCCTTGCGCCGCTGGGCGTCGCTCCCGTCGGCCCACACGGGGAGCCCGGCGATGAAGCTGGTGACGCCGTGCCCGATGCCGAGCGCGCAGTCGCGGCGGAACAGGGCGCGCATGAGCTGCGCGAACCGGTCGGCGCGCGTGAAGCGCCCCCCGAGGGCGGCGGGCACGAACTCGGCGGCGAGCCCGAACTCCGCGAGCGCCCGCTCCCCTTCGGGCAGCAGCTCGCCCCGTTCATCGGCGGCGAGGACGGCGGCGAGACCCAGCGGGTTGGCCGGGTCATGGGGGTCCCCGAGCAGCGTCTCCAGACGGGCGACGCGGTCGAGCACGGGAGCGGCGGGGGCGGCGGGGCCGGTCAGCAGATCCGTCATGCCGCGTCCTTCGTCGAACGGTCGGCGGGGCCCTCGGCCAGGGGGCAGGGCAGCAGGGAGAACAGCAGTCCCTCGTCGTACTGGGCGTGCAGCGGGGGCAGCAGGGCGTCCAGCGCGGGGCCGTCCAGGTCGTCCAGGTCCGCCTCGCCGGTCAGCCGGCGGTTCAGCCGGGCCAGTACGGCGTCCAGCCAGGCGGCGTCCTGCCACAGCGGTCCGGTGGCGCGGCCGGTGCCGGTGTTCTCCAGCCACAGGTGCAGTGCCGCGGCCCCGGCGTACACGAGCGCGTAACGGCGGGCCGACGCGAACGCCTCGGGGGGCACCGCGCGGGCCGTGTGCCGGTGGGCAGCGAGTTCTCCGTGCAGCTCCCCGGCGAGGGCGAGGAGGCGCTCGGCGCGGGCGGCGACGGCGGGCGGGGCCAGGGTGCGGGCGCGCTCGACGGCCTCCGGCAGCGACTGCACGACCGCGATGCCGGCGCGGGCGTACAGCGTGAGCCGGCCGTGGTCGAGTTCCGGCACCGGACCGTCCAGACGGGCGGCGGCGGCCACCGCGCCGGAGTCGGCGAGATGCCCCCGCCAGCCTCGGATGAGCACCGGGAACTGGTTGACCAGGGAGTTGAGGTTGACGGCCGTACTGCCGTCGAAGATGCCGACGATCCGGTGGTCGCGCTCCAGCTTCTGGAAGGCGCCGTCGGCGAAGTCGTCCACCAGCATCGCGCGGGCGCCGAGCGCCGAGCGCAGCGCGCCGATCACCTCGTCGCCGAGGGTCGGCACCAGGTACTTGACCACGGCGGAGACCGCGCTGAGCTCCTCGGTGAGGGTGTGCGCGGAGCGGGTGGCGACCAGGCTGGCCGCCTCCATGGCGAGCAGGTCGGCGTAGGCCTCGGCGAGGGTACGGGCGGTGTGCGGGAGGTCGGCGAGCCGGCGCTGGTAGAGGCGGTGGGAGCGGGCGAAGTCCAGGGCGATGCGCAGCGCGTGGTCGGTCATGCCGAGCGACATCGCCGAACAGAGCGTACGGGTGATCTGGAAGCCCTTGAGGATGACCTCCAGGCCCTCGCCCTCGGCGCCGACGAGGGCGTCCTCGGGCAGTTCGGCGCCGTCGAAGGCGATACCGCTGATGTCGGCGCCGCGCACCCCGTGGGTGGGCACCTTGTCCAGGGCCCGCCAACTGCCGTGCTCCAGCCGCGCCTTGTCGACGAGGAACATGCTGAACCCGCGGCTGCCGCCCTTCGGATCGGTGCGGGCGAGCACGCACAGCAGCTCGGCCCGGGTGGCGTTGTTGATCAGCCACTTCTCGCCGTCGAGCCGCCAGCCGGAGGCGCTGCGCTCGGCCCGCAGCTCACCCGCGAGCACATCGCTGCCGTGCTCCCGCTCGGTGAGGGCCAGGGAGACCACGGCGCCGTCCGCCACCCGCCCGCCGAGCGCGGCGGCCTGCTCCGGCCGGCCCGCCACCCACACGGACACCGCACCCAGATACGTCTTGACGTGCCCGAGCGCCACCGTGAAGTCCCGGCGCCCCAGGGTACGGATGAGCTGCAACAGCTCCTCGCTGGAGCGCAGTGCGCCGCCGTGCCGGACGGGCACGAACCAGCGCGGCACCCCGAGTGCGTCCAGCTCCCGGCAGCTGTCCGCGGGGAAGGCCTCGGCACGGTCCAGCTCGGCGCTGCGGGCGTAGGAGAAGGGGTTGCTCTCGTCGGAGGGATCACCGAGCCGCTCCTCCAGGTCACGGCTGAGGGCATGCGGATCCCAGGGGTTCACCCGGGCGGCGACCTCTGGACTCAACTCCTCGTGGAGAGCCTGGAGTTCACGGCTCTCGAACAGCTTGCGCATCAGCGTGCGCTGGATCTTGCCGCTGGTGGTGCGGCGGATCCGCCCGGTGCGGACCAGCACCAGACCGCCGACGCGCACGCCGAGCCGCTGGGCGAGCCGGGCCCGGGCGGAGCGCGCGAGGGCGGCGAGCTCCTCCTCGCCCACTCCACGGCTGCGCACCTCCTGTACGGCGACGATCTCCTCGCCGGCCCGGGAGCGCACCGCGAACACGGCGGTCGGCAGACCGTCGAACGCGGTCTGGGCCTCCCGCAGTTCACGCTCGATGTCGTGCGGATAGAGGTTCCGCCCGTGCACGATGATCATTTCCTTGATGCGGCCGGTGACATACAGCTCGCCGTCGCGCAGCGCACCGAGGTCCCCGGTGCGCAGGAATCCGCCGGCCCCGCCGGCCGTGACGGCACCGAAGGTGCGGGCGGTCTCCTCGGGCCGGTTCCAGTAGCCGAGTGCCACACTCTCCCCGCGGATCCAGATCTCGCCGACGCGCCCGTCGGGCAGCTCGGCGAGGCTGTCCGGGTCGACGATCCGCACATCGAGCCCGCCCACGACCCCGCTGCCGGCCAACTCCTGTGCGGGACCGTCTCCTTGGACGACCTCGCCGCGGGCCAGCGCGTCGGCGTCCGCGCGCAGCACGGTCGGCGGGAGGTCGGCGGGGGTGCCGGAGACGTAGAGGGTGGCCTCGGCGAGGCCGTAACCGGGCAGCAGCGAACTGGCCTTGAAGCCCGCGGAGGCGAACCGCTCGGCGAAGGCGGTGAGGGTGGCGGCGTGGACGGGCTCGGCGCCGTTGCAGGCGTAGCGCCAGCTCGACAGGTCGAGTCCGGCGGTCTGCTCCTCGGTGAGGCGGCGCGCGCACAGGTCGTAGGCGAAGTTCGGGGCGCAGCTGATGTCGGCGCGATGCTTCTCGATCAGCCGCAGCCAGGACACGGGCCGCTTGAGGAAGTCGGTGGACGACATCAGCACCGCGGTGCCGCCCAGGTACAGCGGGGCGAGCATCATCGCGATCAGGCCCATGTCGTGGTAGGCGGGCAGCCAGGTGCACCAGGTCATACCGCCGTGCCAGCCGTGCCGGTCGCGCATCAGACCGAGGTTGTGCACGAGCGAGCCGTGCGACACCATCACGCCCTTCGGGTCGCTGGTGGACCCGGAGGTGTACTGGAGGAAGCAGAGCGTGCCGGCCGCGACGGGCACCTCGCGCCACGCCTCGGCGTCCCCCTCCCCCTCGGCGCTCTCGACCGTGAGCACGTCGAGTCCGGGCAGCGCGCGCTCCACGGCCTGGGCACTCGCCGCGTCCGTGAGCACGAGCCGCGCCCCGGTGTCGGCGGCGATCGCGGTCGTACGGGACTCCTGGCGCCCGAACCCACCGGGCGCGGGCACCGGCACGGGCACCGCGCCCGCGTACAGGCAGCCCAGGAAGGCCCGCAGAAACCCGGTACCGGCCGCGCAGGACACCAGCACACGGTCCCCCGGCACGACCCTGTGCCCCACGGCACCGGCCACGGCCCTTGCCCGACGGTCCAGTTCGCCGTAGGACAGCTCCTCCTCGCCGGCCTCCGTCCGAAACCGGACGGCACACCGCGCCGGCGCGGCGCCAACCCTGCCCCGCACCGCCCTGACCAAGTTCTCGAAGCCGGACACCCCAACTACCCACCCTCTGCGACCACTTGAGGCCGCGCTAACCCAGCAGCGGACTGACCCCAGCGAAACGCCGGGGGCTATGCGGCACCTATATGTGGATCTACGGGCCGCAAAGGGGTGGGCGGTGCACGTGGCGGGGGCCGCGGGTGAGCGGGGGCTGATCGCGCAGTTCCCCGCGCCCCTTTCGGAGCGCTGCCCGCACCCGAGTCAGGTGTCGCTGGGGCGGCACCCGTCGGACGCCGGGCAGCACAAGGGCCGCCGTACGACACCGGGGGGTCGGCGTCGTACGGCGGCCCTGTTCTGCGGCCGGCCCGGGGGAAGGTCAGCCGCACCCGCCCGCGTGCCCGTCATCGACGGACACGGGCGACGCATCCGGCGTACCTACAGCGTCAGCAGCACGCTTCGCCGCCAGCGCAGCGACAAACGCGGGCAACCGGTCGACCCCCCAGTACTTGTCGAAGTGGTCGACGAAGAACGGCACCCCGAACACCCCGTCCCGCTGGATCTCCAGCAGCACGCGCACGCCCGCCGCCCGCAGCGAGGAATCGTCCGAGGCGCAGGACAACTCCTCCGGGTCCAGGCCGAGTTCCGCACCGAACCCGCCGATCACCGCCCGGTCGCAGATGTCAAGACCCAGCTCCCACCGGGCTCGCTGGGCGAGCGCGATGTACTCGGCACCCTTCCCGTGCCGCGCCGCCGCGAGATACCCCAGATGCGGCACCTCCCACACCGGCTCCCGGTCCACGGGCCAGCTGAACGACAGCCCACGCTCAGCCGCCAGCCGCCGTACGTCCTGAAGGATGTAGCGGTGCTTCTCCGGCGACATCGGCGTGTACGGGAAGGCACCCCCCGCCTCGGCCAGCAGCTTCCGGCTGAGCTCGTCCGGCTCGAAGAACGGCACCCACTCCAGCGCGGAGGCCGTATCCGGATGGCGGTCGAGCAGATCCCGGTACGCCAGCCAGGAGTACGGGCTGCGCAGGGAGAAGTAGAAGCGCGGCGGTCTCCTGCGCCTGGCGCTCACAGCGCGATGCCCCCGTCCACCTGGAACACCTGCCCGGTGATGTAGGAGGCCTCGGGCGAGACGAGGAAGGAGACCAGCGAGGCGACGTCCTCCGGCTGCCCGAACCGCTTGAGCGGGATCCGCCCGAGCATCTCCTTGGAGACCTTCGGCGGCAGCGCCGACGTCATGTCCGTGTCGATGAACCCCGGCGCCACCGCGTTCGCCCGGATCCCGTGCCGCCCGCCCTCCTTGGCGAACGAGCGCGTGAAGCCGATGATCCCGGCCTTGGACGCCGAGTAGTTGGTCTGGCCCGCGTTGCCCGCGACCCCGGCGACCGAGGACAGCGTCACGACGGCGCCGCCGCCCCGCCGGATCATCGGGAAGGTCACGGCCCGGCACAGGTGATAGGTGCCGTCGAGGTTGGTGCGCACCACCGCGTCCCAGTTCTCGTCCTCCATCAGCACCAGCGGGCTGTCCCGGGTGATGCCGGCCGAGGTGACGGCCGCCCCGGCCGGACCGAGCTCGTCCTCGGCCGCGGTGACGAACTCCCGTACCTGTGTGCCGTCCGCGACGTCCACGCGCCGTGACAGCACCCGCCGGCCCAGCTCGCGCACCTCCTTCTCCACCAGGGCGGCGGACTGTTCGTCGGAGCGGTAGCAGAAGCCGATGTCGTAGCCGTCCGCGGCCAGCCGCAGGACGACCGCGCGGCCGATGCCCCGCGAACCGCCGGTGACCAGTGCGACCTTCTCGGCGGCGTCAGTTTGGGACATGGGTCCTCTCCTCACACAGTCAGCAGGGCGCGGTCGGGCGCCGGAAGCAGCTCGTTGACATCGCGCAGCGCCACCACGAACGCGCCGATCCGCAGTACCTCGCGCCCGCCGGCGTACGTCTCGCCCGCGAGGATCGCCGTCTCGTCGACGGCCTTGACCAGCCGTACCCGGTGCTCCAGCACATCCCCGGGGTAGGCGCGGGCGGAGAAGGCCACCTCGTTGATGGAACCGGCCAGCTCCACCTTCCCGGCGAGCACGTCCGGGTTGGGGGTCTCCCACACCGACAGCAGCACCGCGGACTGCGCCCACGACTCGATGACGAGGGAGGTCGGATAGGCGTAGTCCTCGGCGGCGGCGTCCTGGCCGAGCGGGGCGTAGCACGGCTCGTTGCCGGAGATGGCCTTGTACGCGGTCAGGCTCTCGCCCACCACCACGTCCGCGACCCGGTCCACCAGCAGGATCTCGCCCCGGTGCGGAATGGTGCTCTTGATCCGCTCGATGCCGTGCACGGTCACGGGGTCTCCTCGTCGGGGTTCTGCTTGGGGCGGTAGCGCAGCTTGAGGTCGGCGACCTTCCCGCGGTTGGTGGCGACGGCGGCCTTGAACAGCAGCCCGGCGGCGTTGTCGACCACCGTGACGTCGGTACGGACGCGGTCGCCGGGGAAGACAGGGCGGTGGAAGCGGCAGCGGTCCATGGCCACCAGCTCGACCTCGCCGCTCCCTTCCTGTGTCTCACGGGCCCGGCCGTGGGCCCAGGTCCGCACGGTCCGGTCGGCGGCCTCGATGAGGAAGACGCCCGGCAGTACGGGGAATCCCGGGTAGTGCCCGGCGACGATCGGCCCGTCGACGGGCGCGTCGAACGCGGCGACGGCGCCCTCGGGACCGGTACGGATCAGCTCCAGGTCGCCCAGCGGCGTGGCGGCGCTCATGCGAGCTCTCCCCTCTTGGCGGAGAGCAGCTCGTAGGTGTCCCGCAGCGAGGTGATCGAGGTCAGCTCGGCCTCGGCGAGGCGCACGCCGTACTCCTTCTCCAGGCGCACGGCGATCTCCAGCGCCATCAGCGAGTCGACGTCCAGGTCCTCCACGAAGTGGGCGTCGTCGGTGACCTCGGCGACATCGAGGTCCAGCACATCGGCGACGAGGTCACGCAGCTGCTCAGTGTCGAGGGCGGCGAGCGCGGGGGCGATGACGGATTCGGGCATGGGGTACACACGTCCTTCGGGATGGTGGTTGGCGTACGAGTAGTGGACGAGAACCCGCCGCAGCCGCTCGCCACGGCGGCCGGCCCCGGCGGCGATCACGGCGTCGCCCGCAGGACGACCGCGCCGGCCTGGCCGTCGGGGTCGACGGAGGTGATGAGGACCGGGCCCTCGGCGCCGGCCGCCAGGGCGCCGGCGAGTTGAAGGGAGGCGGAGGCGGCACCGCAGTCGCCGACCAGTCGGCGCAGCCGCAGCCGGGGCGGGCGCTGCTCGCCGAACAGGTCGGTGAGGGCCGCGTCCTCCCGGGCGCCGAGCGGCCCGCCGGCGTCCGAGGGCACCAGCAGTTCGACCTCCTCGGGCGTCACGTCGGCCTCCTTGAGCGCCTCGGCGGCGGCCCGGGCGACGACACCCTGGGCCCGCTCGACGTCGGTGAAGGCGAGGAAGCGGGACGCGGCGAGGGAGGCCACCGGCGTACGGCCGTGCGCGCGGGCCCGCCCGGCGGACTCCAGCAGGAACAGGGCGCAGCCCTCGCCGAGCGGCCCGGCCGGCTGGCGGCGCGCGGAGCCGGTGCGGGCCCGGTACTCCAGCCAGGCGCGTTCGGCCGAGAACTCCTCCACGGCCCCGCACAGCACGGCCTCGCAGTGCCCCTGGCGCAGCAGCCGGGCGGCGTAGCTGAGGGCGAGCAGTCCGGTCGGCGCGCCTCCGGCCACCGTGGTGTTGGGGCCGCGCAGGCTGTGCCAGATGGCGCTCTGTCCCGCGGCCTTGTTCATCACCGTGTTGGGGAACAGGGCCGGATCGACGTGGAAGGGCTTCTCGCCGCGCAGCGAGTCGCGGGTGAAGTCCATGATGCTCTGCACGCTGCCGTGCCCGGTGCCCAGCACCATGCCGACGGCCTCGGGGTCGTCCCCGGCAAGGCCCGCCCCGGCCGCCTCCAGCAGCATCCCGGCGGTGGTGACGGCGAGCGCGGTGGCCCGGTCCATGGACCGCGTCCCCTTGCGCCCGAGCACGGTCCGGACATCGAACTCCGGTATCCGCCCGGCCCGTTCGTACGGACCGAGATCCGCGCCCTCGTCGGCGACACGCACCGCGTCGCGCTCCTGGCGTACCCCGTCGGCGAA
This sequence comes from Streptomyces sp. P17, assembly GCF_032436805.1. Taxonomy (NCBI): domain Bacteria; kingdom Bacillati; phylum Actinomycetota; class Actinomycetes; order Kitasatosporales; family Streptomycetaceae; genus Streptomyces; species Streptomyces sp. P17. Next base: position 14,412 of record NZ_JAVRBF010000100.1, read on the forward strand.
GGGCCGGGCGCCGAGTCCGTACGGCGAGATGGCCGACCATCCGGACACGACCAGGGTGTCCGGGCCCGCCCCGGTGGCAAGACTGACACTCATCGCTGCTGCTCCTGTGGGTGAAGGGTCGTGAACTGGCGGGTGATCAGGCGGACGCCGGTGTGCCCCAGGCGCCGGCCGCGGCATGCAGCTCCGCGCCGTCGACGCCGATGGTGTTTCCGGTCAGCCAGGAGGAGGTGGAGCGGGACAGCAGCGCCACCGCCTCGGCGACGTCGTCGGGCCGGGTGAGCCGTCCGTGCGGGTTGTTCTCGGCGGCGCGCTCGATGTAGCCGGCGTGCTCGGGGATACGGCGCAGGGCGGGCGTGACCGTCGTACCGGCCCGCAGCGCGTTCACCGCGACTCCGCTCGTCGCCAACTCGCAGGCGAGCTGGCGGACATGGGCCTCCAGGGCGCTCTTGGCCGCGGAGACGGCGCCGTAGCTGGGCAGCGCCTGGGAGGTGCCGGCGCTGGTCATGGCGTACACCTTGGAGCCGTCGCGCAGCAGTCCCGCGGTGAGCAGGTCCTGGGTCCAGTAGACGAGGCTGTGCGCCATGACGTCGAGGGTCATCTCCAGCTGGCGGGCGCTGATCTGCTTGTCCCAGCCTGCCCGCGGCGTGAACGGCACGAGCGTGCCGAACGCCAGCGAGTGCACCAGGATCCGGATACCGCCGGTCGTCCCCGTCAACTCCGCGAGCTGCGGGACGAGTTCGGCGCGGGTTGCCTTGGCGGCGGCGTTGGCGTTGAAGAAGTGCGCCTCGACGCCGAGTGCGCGGATCTCCTCGACGAGGTCCTCGACCTCCTGCGCGCGGGAGGCGGTGTCGAAGTGCACACCGGCGATGTGCACCCCCTCCCGGGCGAGACCCAGGGCGATCGCCCGCCCGATCCCACTGGACGCCCCGAGAACCAGGCACCAGCTCCCTTCGAGTGACTTCAGCATGCGAGGACTCCTGTGGACGAGAGGGCGTTGACGGAAGGGGTCACCCGGACCAGAGCGACGTGCCCGTCCCCGCGGGCGGCGACGACGAGCCCACCGGCTGCGAGGGCGTCGGCGACAGCGAGGGCGGGGGCCAGGCAGCCGACAGAGGCGGCGGTGCCGGAGGGCGAGCCGAGAGCCGCGGCGACCGTCCCCGCGACCGCCGACCCGTCGAGATCGAGATGTACGGCGGGGGCGGCGCCCACCGGATCGCCGGTCAGGTCGGCGAGCGCGGCGCCCAGGCGGCGGGCGGCGCGTTCCCGGCCCGCGCTGTCCCTGAGGGAGTTCGGGGCGAGGAACAGCGACCGGGCCCGTACCGTGCCGTGGACGCGCGCCCCGCGGGCCCGGGCCGCGGCCGGCGGTTCCAGGGCGAACACCACGGCGCCCTGCTGACCGCCCCCGCCGCGCCCGGCGGGCACCGGCTCCTCGACCGCCGCGAGCACGAGCGAGTCGCACCGCCCCGCGGCCAGCGCCAGCGCACCGGCGGACAGCGCGTCCGCGGCGGCCGTGCCCGCCGTCGCGACGGTCAGCGCGAAGCCCTTCAGCTCCAGCTCGGCGGCGAGCCGGTTACCGAGCACATTGACGGCGAAGTAGGGGGCGGTCGCCGGGGACAACGCCCCCGCGCCCTCCTCGGCCACCGTCACATCCATGGCGTCGCAAACCCCCGCGAGCCCGGCCCCGGTCGCGAGCACGAGCCCGCGCCGGTCGGCCGGCACCGCGTCGGGCCGCCCGCCGTCGGCGACCGCCGCACGCGCGGCGGCCAGGACGTACTGCGCGGCCGGCGGCAGGTACTTGTAGCCACGCGCCCCGAGCCGCGCCCGGTGGTCGAACCACCCCTCGGCACCCGGCCGGGCGGCACCGCCCGCCGCGAGGGCGTCCCGGGCCGAGGCCCCCCAGGGGGACACGACACCGACGCCGGTCACGGCCAGCTCGCCGTAGGCCGCCGACGGCACCGAAGCCACAGCCTCAGGCAGCGTCCCGCTCATCACCCGTCACCCCCTCCAGCACCACCGACGCGTTGTTCCCGCCGAATCCGTACGCGTTGACCAGCACCCGCCGTGCCTGTGCCGCCAGCGGCAGTGGTGCCCCCTGCGGCAGCAGGACCTCGCACTCGGGGTCCTGGTCGCGCAGCGGCACGTTGGGCGGGATCTCGCCGTGCCGCAGGATCAGCGCCGCCGCGACCGCGCCGAGTGCGGCGGACGCCCCGCCCGCGTGCCCGAGCAGCGCCTTCAGGCTGTACAGCGGCACCCGCGAGGCACCCGGCCCGAGCACCCGGTGCAGCGCCCGGCTCTCCAGCACGTCGTTGAGCCGGGTCCCGGTGCCGTGCGGCACCACGCACCCCACGGACTCCGCAACCGGCCCCACGGCCTGACGCATCGCCCGTACGATCTGCTCGCCGTCGGCCCCGGGGGCCGTCGGATGATCGGCGTCGCAGCTCCAGGCCACGGCACCGAGCCGTACCGCCCCGGCCGCGGCCCCGCGCAGACGCGCATGTTCGGCCGACTCCACGACCAGCACCCCCGCGCCCTCCGCGAACACCGTCCCGGCCCGGTCCCGTTCGAAGGGCCGGCACCGTTCGGCGTCCACCGCGCCGAGCCGGTTGAAGCATCCGAGCGCGACCCGCGAGTACGCGTCGGAACCCCCGGCGATCACCACATCGGCCTCGCCGGCCCGCACCAGATCGGCCGCGACGCCCAGCGCGTAGGCACCGGCGGCGCAGGCGTTGCCCAGGTCGTGGACGGTGCCGTACACGCCGAGCTCGGCGGCGAGCGCCGCCGCGAGCCGGAACGGCGGCGCCCAGCCGCCCTCCGGGCCCCGCCCGCGCTCGTTGCCGCCCGGCTCGCCCATGCAGCTGCCGAGCACCACGGCCGTACGGCCGTCCGCGAGCGCGTCCGCGTCGAGGCCCGCGTCGGCCAGGGCCTCCCGGGCGGCGAGCGAGGCGAACCGGGTGGCCCGCTCGGCGGTGAGGTCGGGGTCCGGCACCAGGCTGATCAGCGGCAGCTCCATGCGGGCGAGCGGGTCGGCCGGCCGGTCGGGCAGCCGGACGCCGGCCGCCCGCATGGCGCCCCACAGTGTGTCGGCGCCCGCCCCGTGGCAGGTGACGGCGCCGATCCCGGTGACCAGGACCTCGACCTCGGACTTCATGCCGTCCGGCCCTCCAGGGCGGCGTTCATACGGTCGTCGAAGGGCACGAGGCTCCAGTCGCGACGGTTCTCGATCACCGCGTACCCGTGGGTGATCCGGCCGGTCGCGGTCTGCACGAGCTCGCCGTCGCGCACGACGTAGGTGTCCATACGGGAGTCGTAGGTGAAGCCCTTGAAGACGTTCTCGACGGTGAGGACGATGTACAGGTCCTCCTCCATCCGCGCCTCGTCGAGGACCGTGATGCGCGAGTGCGGCACGACCGGAATCCAGTTCTGCTCGTCGAGCAGGGTCTTGATGGACACCCCGCGGTCGGCGACGAGCCGGTCCTTGGCCTCCTCCATCAGGCGCAGGTAGCCCGACATCTGCTGGCGCTCGGTGAAGTGGCAGTACCAGTAGGGGATACGGAACTTCCAGGCGTACGCGTTGCGCCCGGCCGTCAGCTCCTTGACCAGGTCGTCCGCCGCGAGGTCGGCCCCGACCGGCTCGGGCGTCCAGCCGGGCCTGGCGGACAGCTTGTCGACGGCGTACGGCGCGAGCGGCGCCGGCACCGGCAGCTCGCCGCCGCCGCGCGGGTCGAGGCGCAGCTGGACGCGGACGGTGGAGGTGACCGCCTTGAGCAGGGTCTCGCGCTGCACGCGCAGGGTCACGGCGAGGACCAGCTCGTCCGCCTTGGCCTTGCGGTGCGGCTTGACCTCGGCGACGGCGGTGTCGTCGATGTGGAAGGCGTGCAGGATGCGGGTGTCGATGTCGACGATGTCCGTGCACAGCCCGTAGACCTCGTAGATCGTGCCCGGGGCGAGGCCTGCCTGGCGCAGATGGTTCAGTACGGCTTCCTCGACGAGGTAGTTGACGTGCTTGAAGCCGATCCAGGTGCAGATGTTGGAGCCCTCGTAACGGGGGCGGATCTCCAGGGAACTGGGCTCCTGGAGGGCGAGGACCGCGGCCTCGATGTCAGCGGTGTTCGTGGTCACGTCAACTCCGGTGCGTAGGGAGGGTCAGGAGGGAAAGGTCGGGTAGGGGTGCCGGTGCCGGCCTCGGGAACGGCGTTACGGATCAGTTCCCGTACGGCGTCGGCGAACCGCTCGGGCTGCTCCGCCATGGCGAAGTGCCCGCAGCCGTCGAACAGTTCGAGCCGCCCGTCGGGCAGCGCGGCGGCCAGCGCGGCGGCATCGTCCGGCGGGGCGGCGAAGTCCTCGGCCCCGGCGACGACGAGCACGGGCATCCCCAGCGCACCGACGTCGAGGAAGGGGCTGCGCAGATAGGCGCCGAAGAACTGCTGCCAGCCGTACGGCCCGATCCGGTCCCGCACCCGCAGGGCCATCGCGGCCCGCAGTTGCGGCGACAGCCGGTCCCCCGCGCTGATCCGCAGCCCCTCTTCGAGGATGCGGTGGAAGCCGTTGAGGTAGTACGCGGCGTCGTCCCAGCTGAACTCGGCCGGACCGCGCCGGTGGAAGGGCGCCACGGCCACGATCCCGCGGGGCCGCGCGTCGCGCCGTACGACGGCCTCCAGGGCGGGCCCGACGGTGAACGAGTGCGCGACGAGCACGTCGACGCCTCCGGGCACCGCGTCGAGCGCGTGCGCCACATGCTCGGCGGGATCACCGAAGAGGCTCCAGTCAGGATCCCCGTCGGCCCCCCAGGGCAACGCGCCGTCCCACAACTCGACGCACTCCGGGGCGAGTCCCTCGTACGCCCGCCACACGGCCGTACTCCCGGCGAGCCCGTGCAGCACGAGCACCCGCACGGCCGCGCCCGGCGCCCGGGAGGCCCGCCGCAACCGCACGACGACCTCCCGCCGCCCACCGAGCCCGAGCCCGGCACGGCGACCACCCTGGACGGGTGCCGCCGCTTGCACGACGGCTCGCGCGGCAGGCCCGGCCGCCGTGGCACGGTCCCCCGAGCCAGGCACAAGCCCACCAGCCCGCGCCCCGCACGCACCACCCTGCATGGGCCGCACAACCCCTGGTGCCGCCGCTTGCACGACGGCTCGCGCGGCAGGCCCGGCCGCCGTGGCACGGTCCCCCGAGCCAGGCACAAGCCC
>NZ_JAVRBF010001447.1:0-238 GCF_032436805.1 Streptomyces sp. P17
CGCCCGCCACTTCGCGACCGGCATCGGCGCGCAGACGCTGGCGCAGGCCCCTGCCCTGACCTTCAATGCCAAGGACCGGCTTCAGATTCGTTGGGCGCAAGCGCAAACAGGTCATGCGCCGGCGCTGCGAACGCATCTGATCCCCTCAACTCATGCCTTTGCGGAAGCGGCACGGCTTGGACTGAGCTGGGGAATGAACCCCGAACCGCTGATTCGCGCCGATCTGGCTCAGGGTCGG
>NZ_JAVRBF010001448.1:0-238 GCF_032436805.1 Streptomyces sp. P17
CGCGCCCTCGCTGTAGCGGGCGTGCTGCTCGTTGAACACGTCGGCGATGGCCACGTCCTTGCCCATGACGGGCGGGGTGTAGGCCTTCGTGATGCGTTCACCGAGCCCGAACGACTTGCCGAGGACGCGGCCGGCGTCCTTGATGGCCTGCTTGGCCTTGATCGTGCCGTAGGTGACGATCTGGCACACGCGGTCGTTGCCGTACTTGTCGCTGACGTAGCGGATGACCTCGCCGCGG
>NZ_JAVRBF010001449.1:0-238 GCF_032436805.1 Streptomyces sp. P17
GGGCCGGAACGAAGCGATCTCAGGGGGTCAGTCGAGGGCATTTTCCCCCTCAGCCGGCGTCGCGGCCTGATCGGCGGCCTCTGCCGGGGCTTGCGCAGAGGTCTGGGACGCGGCATCGGACCCGCCCGCCGACGGCGGCACGGTGGTCGCGCCGCCCAGGTCAAGCTCGACCGGGACGCGGGTTTCGCTGCGCTGCGGCTCCATGTCGCCCAGATAGGCATAGCCTGCTATCCCCGCG
>NZ_JAVRBF010001450.1:0-238 GCF_032436805.1 Streptomyces sp. P17
ATACAAGAACGTTTTAACTTGCCGGTGTATACCTTGACCACTGGATTAACCAGCCGTGGCAGTGATCTGGGAAGTCATAATTTTACGCCGGTACAGTTACCAGAGGTGCTCTTGATCGCAGGTCCTGGTGTTAGCTCGACTGAAGCTGGAGAGGTGTGGTACAACCTGGAGCGTTTAGCGGGAATTTCACCTAGCATGGTTGAACCAGAACGGTTAAGCCGGATTAATTTGCATCGTT
>NZ_JAVRBF010000236.1:0-694 GCF_032436805.1 Streptomyces sp. P17
CTGGAGCAAACCTCGTCGCTGATGCTGCAACTGGCGGCATCCACCGACTCGGCCGCTTCCGCACTGTCCCGCCAGGACTTCGCCGCCCAGACGAGCATGGGCTTCCAGAAGATCGAGCTGAGCGTCGAAGCTGCATTCGAGCAGCTCAAGAAGTGGGACAACCTGCGCGACGGCTCCGACCCACTCGCCAAGATGTTCGCCGGCATGTCCGGCCACTACGGCGCGCTCAAGGAGCTCGAGGAAGGGTTCCAGCGCGCGGACAGTGCACTGAGTCAGATGGTGGGCTCCGGCAGCGCCGACAAGGCTGCCGCCGCGTTCGCCCGCATGGCTGAGGCTGCGAGGAAGCAGGGTATAGATAACGATTCTCTCATCCGCCAGTTCCCGACCTACGCGGAGGGTCTGCGTGCGCAGGCGTCCTCGCTGTACGAGGCGACCGGGTACACCGACCTGCTGAACCTGTCGAACGAGGACCTCGTGCGCTGGATGGGTGGCGAGATTCCCATCGCAGTGCAGTCCGCGCAGATCGCCACCAAGAACGCAGGCTCGGCATCCGAAGCGCTGACGAAGAAGCAGAAGGAACTAACCAGCGCCACCGACACCGCGACGCAGAGCTATGACGACTACGTGGACAGCCTGTTCGCCGCCAACGAGGCCGCGATGGCATCGCTGGACGCTGAGTTGGCGTTCAGCAAAT
>NZ_JAVRBF010001451.1:0-238 GCF_032436805.1 Streptomyces sp. P17
CGATGAGATGAGCGCGTTGAAGTGCAATTGTTTGTCCATCGTGGTCCTACGAGAAACAAGCACATGCACACGAACAACGCCCCATCCACCGAAGCAGCGGCACCGCTGGCATACACCATCGCGCAAGCCTGCGCCGTGGCGTGCGCCGGACGATCCTCGCTTTACGAAGCAATCCGCTCCGGCGATCTGGTCGCCGTCAAGCGCGGTCGGCGCACTCTGATCCTCGCTGGCGATCTGG
>NZ_JAVRBF010001452.1:0-238 GCF_032436805.1 Streptomyces sp. P17
TGAGGTTACTGACACCATATATACTAGACTTACTGATAGTGAAGAAGCTATTTCAATTAATACACAATCAATTACTGATTTAGATAACTTCACTGGTAATGTTGTTACTCCTGACCCATCTTCATTAGCATATAGAGTTAATTCGTTAGAAGGTGATCTTTCTAATTTAGACTTACAAGTAAATGACGATGGCGGAATAAATGACAGATTAGGTATAGTTGAAACTGAGATTAATGAT
>NZ_JAVRBF010001453.1:0-238 GCF_032436805.1 Streptomyces sp. P17
GCTATGCTATACACCGTTCTATAAGGATAGATTTCTGGGGAACTATTTTATTTGGTTACCATTTGGATGTTTTGCACAGTCCCACTCTTTTTAACTGGAAGAAAATTTACCTATTTATAAATTTTCCAGTTTTTATATAATTTGCGACCTACTCTCAACTATTTTTCCATTAATTGATAGTCAACTTTTTCTTCAAAGAATTCTTCATAAAGTGCTCTGACCGCTGCCTTTTCGAGGG
>NZ_JAVRBF010001454.1:0-238 GCF_032436805.1 Streptomyces sp. P17
GTTATCAAAAATCGGGATTGTGGTCACGCCGGATTGATCGCGAACATCGGCTGGTTTATTCGGTAGAAAATGATATTCTGACGGTGTACAGTTGTCGGTTTCATTATGGAAAATAAAGAGTTATGAATACATTTTCAAATTGCGGTGACAATGAAAAAATTATTGCAGATGCGGATACCGACAATAAGGAGATTGAAATGGAAATGGTAGAGATGGCAGTAGAGTTGCCTGTGGAAAT
>NZ_JAVRBF010001455.1:0-238 GCF_032436805.1 Streptomyces sp. P17
GTTTTCCTGACCATTCTTGCGACACGTCCGCAAGGCCTGATGAGCAAAGGCTGATCCCATGACCACGGCAAATACCGCACTTTCAGAAAGCGCTGGCGCCATAACAGCCGATACTGTCAAAGTCACCGTCATCCGCCACACGAGTTCCAGCCGCGTGGCGGCCATGGTCAGCCTGATCGTTTTGGCCGGAATGATCACCATGCCGTGGTGGGGCCAATCCGGCCACATCCGCTGGGTC
>NZ_JAVRBF010001456.1:0-238 GCF_032436805.1 Streptomyces sp. P17
CGGCAGCCCGCGCGAAGACAAGATCGCCGCCATCGGCATCAAGCTGCGCAAATGGATCAGCTTTCACGGTCTTTCGATCAACGTCGAGCCTGACCTTGACCATTTCAGCGGCATCGTGCCCTGCGGCATTTCCGGCCATGGCGTGACCAGCCTTGTCGACCTTGGGCTTCCGGTGGGCATGGGCGATCTGGACGCCGCGCTGCGCATCACCTTTGCGCGACATTTCGTCTGAAAGTGG
>NZ_JAVRBF010001457.1:0-238 GCF_032436805.1 Streptomyces sp. P17
GGACGCTCCAAAGCCTACTGTTGAAAACCGCCGTGCATTGCACCGTGTTCTCAATCTGGTTCCGGGTATCCGTTCCACCATGGAAATTGCACTTAACAAGCGACTGCTTACGCAGAAGCTGTGGAAGCGTTTCCTTGATGGTGATGTTAACCTCCTGAAAACAAAGCAGTTCCAGCTTGCGAACATTGCTTCGTGGAATGGGGAAAAGCTGGTCCTCAATCCAGCACTCGCTGACTTG
>NZ_JAVRBF010001458.1:0-237 GCF_032436805.1 Streptomyces sp. P17
CCATCAGTTTGCTTATTTTTATTCGGCTCGGTTTTTATCGAGCCATTATTCGTTATATGAGTATGCAAGCCACCATTACTATTTTGATGGGGGTGTTTGCTTCTATGGCCGCGTTGGTAGTGGTTAACTATATGTTATTGCTGCCTATTCCGCGCTCGGTGCCATTTATTTACGCCATGTTAGCCATGCTGAGTATCGGTGGGGTGCGGTTGATATTGCGTGACCTCTATCATCGTG
>NZ_JAVRBF010001459.1:0-237 GCF_032436805.1 Streptomyces sp. P17
GCCATATGCATCTGGCAAAGAAAGGTTCAATTCACAATACTTGTTTAACATCTCATGACTGAGTTGAGCAATATCCATACCAGTCATGAGCGTTCGTGTCAGGAAGGCATCACCACTTTCAACGTATGTCCTTGCACTATCAACGAATTTCATCGGATTGATATAGGTATTACCTACTTGCAAGACTTCAGAATAGCGTCTCTGAATTTCCTTCAACTGTTTATCTGCTTCTGATTG
>NZ_JAVRBF010001460.1:0-237 GCF_032436805.1 Streptomyces sp. P17
TGTCGCTTCAGGTGCTCGCGGAAGGCTTCGCGCGCGCCGGCGTGCCGGTTTTTGCAGCCGACATCAAGGGCGACCTGTCGGGCATCGCCGAACCCGGAGAAGCGAAGGATGCAATCGTGGCGCGGGCGCGCGACATGGGGCTGACGTTCCAGCCGGACCGGTTCTCGACCATCTTCTGGGATGTGTTCGGCGAGCAGGGCCATCCGGTGCGGGCCACCGTGTCCGAGATGGGGCCCC
>NZ_JAVRBF010001461.1:0-237 GCF_032436805.1 Streptomyces sp. P17
CTTCAAACATGTCCTGGACCCTCCTTGGGACCTTCAATGGTGCCTGCGACAGGCTCATGTCACTCAAACACGCAGGTGCCATCTTGGGTTCCGCAACCCCAACGCAAGCTGAACGAGGCTGCGTGATCATGACGCAAGTGCCGCTCATCCCGCGTTCATGTCGGCGCGCGACGCGACACCCGGACGGGACCAGCGCGACCGGTATTCGATCGCAGGACGGGGCTCCTTGGCAGCGTT
>NZ_JAVRBF010001462.1:0-237 GCF_032436805.1 Streptomyces sp. P17
GAGAGGGCCGCGGCCTATCGCCGATCGGGCGACTTGTGACCGCCGCTGCGGTATTGGCTGTCGGCTGCTCCGCAGGCGGATGCAGCATGGGACCCTTCGGCAAGGACGCCAAGAAGGACGACGTCTCGGACGTCACCGGCTCGATCAGCCCGATTATCCGCTCTCACGACGACACCAATCTCACCGAGGCCGATCTCGCGCTGGCGCGCAATGCCGCCTCCGATGTGCTGACCCGCG
>NZ_JAVRBF010001463.1:0-237 GCF_032436805.1 Streptomyces sp. P17
GTTAGCCTTGAAGAAAAGGGTAACATTAGATCCAGAACTAAAGTATTATCGACCAAAAGAAGTGATGATCCCCTTTGACCAACATATAGGGGCCAGCAATCAAGTGTTGGTGAAAGAAGGGGATCATGTAGCCGCTGGTGCGATTATTGCCAAGACGGAGGAGGATGTTAGCGGTCATGTGCATGCATCGATCGAAGGGGATGTCGTGGCGATCAGGGAGGTACCTGATCTTCAGGG
>NZ_JAVRBF010000101.1:0-19443 GCF_032436805.1 Streptomyces sp. P17
GGCTTCCGGCCGGCACGCCGAGAGCACGCACCGGACGCCGCTCCTTGACGGGCAAACGTTGCCTGCCGCGGCACTAGCGGCGCGTGGCGGCAGCGGGCTGGGCGGGCTTCGGCTTGGGTTCCTGCTTCAGGAACGATTCCGCGCTCGCCACCGCCTCCCGCGCGGGCAGCGCCCGAAAGACCCACGTCCGGTACGACCAGAAGCGGAACAGGGTCGCGATGCCGATGCCGAGGAACTTGAAGATGTTGCTCTGCAGCGGGCTGTCCCAGTGGAAGCCGTAGGTCGCCGTGTACAGGACGCCGTTCTCGATCACCAGGCCGACCGCGCTGAACAGCAGGAACAGCGTCATTTCCTTGGTGCGGCGGCTCTTGTCGCGGTCACGGTAGGTGAAGTGGCGGAACCCGACGTAGTTGAACGCGATCGCCACGACCGTCGCGATGACGCTGGCCCGCACGACCTGCAGATCGGTCGTGTGCCGCACAAGGTTGAAGACACCGAGGTTGACCAGCAGCCCCGCCCCGCCCACGGCGCCGAACTTCACGGCCTCGTGCACAAAGCGTCGTACCAGCTCGGAGGAACCACGTCCCATGGAGTGAAAGCCCCGTCCGTCGGTTTCGTCAACCAAGCCATGCTAACCACCCCAGTGGCCGATTGCCTGTGGACCGGCACACAGGACCGGCCCGACCACGGCGGAAAGCGGCCGCGTCCGCGTGGCCGATACCCTAGGGGCGTGACGTTCCCGGTAGTCGGCATGGTCGGCGGGGGCCAGCTCGCTCGTATGACACACGAGGCAGGCATCCCGCTCGGCATCAGGTTCAAGCTCCTCAGTGACACCCCTCAGGATTCCGCGGCCCAGGTGGTGAGCGAAGTCGTCCTCGGCGACTATCGCGACCTGGACACGCTGCGTGACTTCGCGCGCGGGTGCGATGTGATCACCTTCGATCACGAACACGTCCCCACCGAGCACCTCAGGGCCCTGGAGGCGGACGGCATCCCCGTGCGCCCGGGGCCCGACGCGCTCGTGCACGCCCAGGACAAGGGGGTGATGCGCGCGAAGCTGGACGCGATCGGTGTGCCGTGCCCACGGCACCGCATCGTCGCCGACCCCCAGGACGTGGCCGCCTTCGCGGCGGAGGGCGACGGCTTCCCGGTCGTCCTCAAGACCGTCCGCGGCGGCTACGACGGCAAGGGCGTGTGGGTCGTGGACTCCGCGGAGGAGGCCGAGGCCCCCTTCAAGGCCGGCGTCCCCGTCCTCGCCGAGGAGAAGGTCGACTTCGTCCGCGAGCTCGCCGCCAACGTCGTACGGTCTCCGCACGGCCAGGCCGTCGCCTACCCGGTGGTCGAGTCCCGCCAGGTCGACGGCGTCTGCGACACCGTGATCGCCCCGGCCCCCGAGCTCGACGAGAGACTCGCGCTCAAGGCCGAGGAGATGGCCCTCACCATCGCCAAGGAACTCGGCGTCGTCGGCCACCTCGCCGTCGAGCTGTTCCAGACCCGCGACGGACGGATCCTCGTCAACGAGCTCGCGATGCGCCCGCACAACTCCGGCCACTGGACCCAGGACGGCGCGATCACCAGCCAGTTCGCCAACCATGTGCGGGCCGTCCTCGACCTCCCGCTCGGCGACCCGCGCCCGCGCGCCAGGTGGACGGTCATGGTCAACGTCCTCGGCGGCGACTACCCGGACATGTACTCCGCGTACCTGCACTGCATGGCCCGCGACCCCCAGCTCAAGATCCATATGTACGGCAAGGACGTGAAGCCCGGCCGCAAGGTGGGCCATGTCAACACCTACGGCGACGACCTGGACGACGTGCTGGAGCGCGCCCGTCACGCTGCCGGCTATCTGAGAGGCACGATCACCGAATGAGCCCGGTTGTAGGCATCGTCATGGGGTCGGACAGCGACTGGCCGGTCATGGAGGCCGCCGCGCAGGCGCTCGGCGACTTCGAGATCGAGTACGAGGTCGACGTCGTCTCCGCCCACCGCATGCCGCGCGAGATGGTCACGTACGGCGAGCAGGCCGCCGAGCGCGGTCTGAAGGTGATCATCGCGGGGGCCGGGGGAGCCGCGCACCTCCCCGGCATGCTCGCCTCCGTCACCCCGCTGCCGGTGATCGGTGTGCCGGTGCCGCTGAAGTACCTGGACGGCATGGACAGCCTGCTGTCCATCGTGCAGATGCCGGCCGGTGTCCCCGTCGCCACCGTCTCGGTCGCCGGTGCCCGCAACGCCGGGCTGCTCGCCGTCCGGATGCTCGCCGCCCACGACGAGGAACTCCTCGGCCGGATGCGGGAGTTCCAGCAGGACCTGAACGACCAGGCCACCGAGAAGGGCCGCCGCCTGCGCGCCAAGGTCGAGGGGTCCAACGGCTTCGGCTTCGGGAAGTGACGGCCGTGGGCTCCGTGGCGGCGGCCCGGGAACTGCTGCGGGAGTTCCCCGTCGTCGACGGGCACAACGACCTGCCGTGGGCGCTGCGCGAGCAGGTCCGCTACGACCTCGGCGCCCGTGACATCGCCGCGGACCAGAGCGCGCATCTGCACACCGACCTCGGCCGCCTGCGCGCGGGCGGGGTCGGCGCGCAGTACTGGTCGGTGTACGTCCGCTCGGACCTGCCGGACCCGGTCCCGGCGACGCTGGAACAGATCGACTGCGTACGGCAGTTGATCGACCGCTACCCGGCCGACCTGCGGGCCGCGCTGACGGCGGCGGACATGGAGGCGGCGCGGGCGGAGGGCCGTATCGCGTCGCTCATGGGCGCCGAAGGCGGCCACTCCATCGCCAACTCCCTCGCCACCCTGCGCGGGTTGTACGCGCTCGGCGTGCGCTACATGACGCTCACCCACAACGACAACGTGGACTGGGCGGACTCGGCGACCGACGAGCCCGGTGTCGGGGGACTGTCGGCCTTCGGCCGGGCGGTGGTGCGGGAGATGAACCGCGAGGGCATGCTCGTCGACCTCTCGCACGTGGCGGCGACGACCATGCGGGACGCGATGGACGCGACGCTCGCGCCGGTGATCTTCTCGCACTCCTCCTCGCGGACCGTCTGCGACCACCCCCGCAACATCCCGGACGACGTCCTGGAACGGCTGTCCGGCAACGGCGGGGTGGCGATGGTGACGTTCGTGCCGAAGTTCGTGCTCCAGGCGGCCGTCGACTGGACGGCCGCGGCGGACGAGAACATGCGCGCCCACGGCTTCCACCACCTCGACACCACCGCCGAGGCGATGAAGGTGCACCGCGCCTTCGAGGAGCGCCATCCGCGCCCGGTGGCCACGGTCGCGACGGTGGCGGACCACCTCGACCACATGCGCGAGGTCGCGGGCATCGACCACCTCGGCATCGGCGGCGACTACGACGGCACGGCCTTCACCCCGGACGGCCTGAACGACGTCTCCGGCTACCCGAACCTGATCGCGGAGCTCATGGACCGCGGCTGGTCGACCTCGGACCTGGCCAAGCTGACCTGGCAGAACTCGGTACGGGTGCTGGGCGCGGCGGAGGACGTGGCGCGTGACCTCCAGGCCACGCGGGCGGCGTCCCACGCCACGATCGAGTCACTGGACGGCTGAAGCGACCCCGCGCCGGATCGCCGGCGCGGGGTCGCTGAACCGGCGGACCCCCGAACGCCCCGTCCACCAGGAAGGCCCCGGTGCCGCGTGCGACGGTGACCGTACAGCGATCACCTCGCACGTACGGAGCCCGCCATGGCAGATCTCCAGGACGACCTGCACACCGCCGCCGAGGTCGACGCGCTCGACGACCTGCCCCTGGAAGACCCCTTCCCGGCCGAGCCGCCCGCTCCGCCCGCGGACGACCCGGACGCCGAGCCCCTGGAGCGCGCCCACGCCCTGCTCGCCGCGCACCCCGTCGCCGACGGCTACAGCGGACTGCCCTGGGCGCTGCGCCATCTGCCCTGGTACGACCTGGAGCTCGGCGAGAGCGCCGTCGACACCGACGTACCGCGGCTGCGGCAGGGGCATGTCGGCGCGCTGTTCTGCTCGCTGCACCTGCCCGAGGGCCTTGCCGCCGACCGGGCCGTCGCCGCCACCCTGGAGCAGCTGGACCTGGTGCGCACGGTCATCGCCGCCCACCCCGAGGGGCTACGGCTCGCCCGCACCGCGGGCCAGGTCATCGACGCCCGCAACTGCGGCCGCGCGGCGGTGCTGCTGGGCCCGGCGACCGCCGCGGCGCTGGACGACTCGCTCGGCATCCTGCGGGTGCTGCACAGCCTGGGCCTGCGCGTCCTCACCCTCGCCGGCACCTCGTGGGCCAGCGAGGCGGGGCTGACGCGCTTCGGCGAGGAAGTGGTCCGGGAGATGAACCGGCTCGGTGTCCTCGCCGACCTCTCCGGCGCCTCCGAGCAGACCGTCCGCCGGGCGCTGGCCACCTCCAGGACGCCGCTGCTGTGCACCCGCTCGGCGGCCCGCGCACTGCGTCCGCACCCGGCCAATCTCCCCGACGACGTGCTCGCCGAGCTGGGCGCCGCGAAGGGGCTGTGCATGGTGCCCCTGACCGCCGAGCAGACCGGCCCTTCGGTCCGGGACGTCGCCGACCACCTCGACCATGTCCGCGCGGTCGCGGGCACGGAGTGCGTGGGCCTGTCCGGCACCTACGACGTCGGCACCGCGCACCCCCAGGACCTCCCCGACGCCTCCTGCTACCCGCACCTCGTCGCCGAGCTGCTCCGCAGAGGCTGGACGGAGCCCGACCTGTCCCTGCTGACCTGGGGCAACGTCCAGCGCGTCCTGCGCACCGCCGACATCACCGCACGGGCGGCCCAGCAGCGCCGGGAACCGTCGACGGCTCAGATCGCGGAGCTGGACGCCTGAGCTCTACGGGTGGTCGATCCGGCAGAGGCAGAAGGGATGCCCCGCCGGATCGGCGTACACCCGGAAGTCCTCCTCCACGGGATCCCGCTCCCGCCTCAGCAGCCGTGCGCCCAGCTCCAGGACCCGCTTCTCCGCCGCGTCCACCTCCGCCCAGGTGGACCCGGCGTCGAGGTCGAGGTGGAACTGCTGAGCGTTGCCGCCTTCGCGCGGCCACGCCGGGGGCCGGAATCCCGGCTCCCGGTTGAAGGCGAGCCGCGGCAGTCCGGGCGCCTCCAGGACCACCCAGTCCTCCTCCTGCACCTGAGGCGTACCGCCCACGATCGCCGCGTAGAACCCGGCGAGCGCGAGCGGCTCGGGGCAGTCGATCACGACCGAACGCAAGCGGGCGACGGTCACCGTTCAGCCCGCGCAGAGGCAGAACGGGTGTCCCGCCGGGTCCGCGTACACCCGGAAGGTCCGGGTGCGGTCCTCGGTGTCCAGGGGCTTCGCGCCCAGTTCCAGTACGCCCTTCTCGGCGGTGTCCAGATCCTCGACCTGGAGGTCGAGGTGGAACTGCTGGGAGTTCAGGTCGGCGCGCGGCCACTGCGGCGGTACGAAGCCGGGGGCCTTCTGGAAGGCGAGCTGAGCGCCGCCGCCGGGCAGCTTGAGGTCCACCCACTCACCCTGGTCCTCGATGGTGCCGCCGAGGACACCGGCGTAGAACTCGGCCAGGGCGTGGGGGTCGGGACAGTCCAGGACGACGACGTCCAGGGTGGCGAGAGCCATGACTTTCCTCCAAGTGGTTACCCGCAGCATCGGCTATGCGGTAACGCCGTTACTGCATGGTCCCGCATTGGGAGTAACGTCGCAACCATGAATGCGCGATCGCCCGCACCCGGGGGCCTGGAACTGGTCGAGTCCCTGGTCAACACGCTGGACCTGGAGACGGGCGCCGACGCGCTGGACACACCGGAGGGCCGGGCGCGCCTGGGGCTGCGGGAGGACGAGGTCCCGGCCGCCCGGGAGCTGCGCGAGTCCCTGCGGGCGGCCCTCCTCGCCCATGCGGGCCACCCCCCGCACCGCGAGGTGACCCCCCTGACCGAGCTCCTGTCCCGAGCCCCCCTCCGCCTCACGATCGACCCCGACAACGGCTCGGCCACCCTCACGCCCGCGGACGCCCGCCCCCTGGCCTCCCGTATCGCCACGGCCGTGGCGGAGTCCCTGGTGGCGGGCACCTGGGCGCGCCTGAAGGCCTGCGAGGCCGCGGCCTGCCACTGGGCGTACTACGACCGCAGCCCCGCGGGACGCGGCCGCTGGTGCTCGATGCAGGTGTGCGGGGCGCGGGCGAAGATGCGGCGATACCGCGCCAAGTAGCGGTGCGGGAGGGCCTGTTGAGGACTCCCGGGCCACTGCGCCCCGGTGTGCGGCAGAATGCGGGGCAGACGCCGTTTCGGCCGACTGAGCCTCGGCCGAAGCGGCGTCACCCCCTAGACCCGTACTTCGCAGGTCACCCGATCGTGAAGACCAAGCGGTCGTAGCTGATCGCTCGCCGGTCGGAACCGCAGCAGCGATGGCCGTCTCGGTCCGGCCCGGTCGAGATCGGACGCCGTGAGGCCGATGCGGAGAACCTTTTCGGCGACCTGCGAAGTACGGGCCTAGAGCCCCGCGTACCGAAGGGGCGGCGCGATGGCCTGGGCGTCCGCGCCCTCGCCCACCCACAGGCCGATCAGGAACGCGGCCGTCGCCTCCAGCAGGGCCGCCCGGTCCAGGCCGCCCCCGTTCACCGGCTCGCAGCCGAGGTCGCGTACGAGGCGCCGTACGGACTCAAGGGCCGTCGCCTCGTCGCCGCAGAGCGGGACGGCGAGGGGGCGGCCGTCGAAGACGGGCGGGGTCAGGCGCCAGACGCTCTCGTGGCAGAGGTTGAACGCCTTGACGACGTACGCCCCGGGCGCGGCGGCGGCGATCCGCTCGGCGGCCGAGGGCCCGCCCGCGGTCTCCAGCCGGAAGCCGGGGCCCACCGGGTTCGTGCAGTCGACCAGAGCCCGGCCTCCGAGGTCCAGCGCGGACACCACCTCGACGGCCGCCGCGTACGGCACCGCCAGCAGCACCGCGTCCGTGCCGTGCCGCGCGGCCTCCGTCGGGCTGCCCGCGCGGGCGCCGATCCGGGCCGCGAGCGCCGTAGCCCGGCCCTCGTCCCGTCCGCCCACCAGGACGTCGTGCCCGACCCGCCCCCACTGCCCGCCGAGCCCCTCGGCCATGGCACCCGCGCCGATGATCCCGATCCTCATCTGTCCTCCCAAGTCATCGCTCGGACAAGGACATTAGGCAGCCGTTCGGGCACCATTCGGTAAGTGACCGCCGACCAGAACCTTCTCGCCGACTGCCGGGCCCGCCTCGCCTTCGACCTGCTCGCCAACACCTGGAACGCCGTCGTGATCTGGGCGCTCCGCGAGGGCCCCGAGCGGCCCGGACGGCTGCGTGAACGGATCGGCGGCATCAGCCCGAAGGTGCTCACCGAGACCCTTCGCCGACTGGAGTTCAACGGCCTGGTCGACCGCCGGGCCCATCCCGGCTCCCCGCCCCACGTCGACTACGGCCTCACCGACCTCGGCCGCACCCTGCTCCCCGCGATCGAGGCGTTCGGCGCATGGGCCTTCGAACACGGCGACAAGGTGATGGCGGCACAGGAGCGCGCCTGAGCCGTAGGCCTACAGCAATGCGCTCAAGCGGTGGGCCGCCCCATCGCCCGGTACGTCCACCCGGCCGCCCGCCACAGCGCCGGGTCGAGGGCGTTACGGCCGTCCAGGATGATCCGCGCCGCCGCGACCTCGCCCAGGGCCGCCGGGTCCAGCTCGCGGAACTCGCGCCATTCCGTCAGGTGCAGGACGATGTCGGCGCCCCGGACCGCCTCCACCGCGGAGCCGGCGTAGCCGAGGGTCGGGAAGATGCGCTGGGCGTTGGTCATGCCCTTCGGGTCGTAGACCGTGACCTGGCCGCCCTGGAGGTGGATCTGGCCCGCGACGTTCAGCGCGGGCGAGTCCCGTACGTCGTCCGAGTCCGGCTTGAAGGTCGCGCCGAGCACCGCGACCCGCTTGCCGAGGAAGGACCCGCCGCCCAGCGCCTCGCGGGTCAGCTCCACCATCTGGCCGCGCTGGCGCATGTTGATGGAGTCGATCTCGCGCAGGAAGGTCAGCGCCTGGTCGGCGCCCAGCTCACCGGCGCGCGCCATGAACGCCCGGATGTCCTTGGGCAGACAGCCGCCGCCGAAGCCGATCCCGGCCCGCAGGAACTTCTTGCCGATCCGGTCGTCGTGCCCGATGGCCTCGGCCAGCTTGGCGACATCGCCGCCGGACGCCTCGCACATCTCCGCCATCGCGTTGATGAAGGAGATCTTCGTGGCGAGGAAGGAGTTCGCCGAGGTCTTCACCAGCTCGGCCGTCGGGAAGTCGGTGACGACGAAGGGGGAGCCCTCGGCGACCGGCGTCGCGTACACCTCGCGCAGCAGCTTCTCCGCCCGCTCGCTGCGCACGCCGACCACGATCCGGTCCGGGTGCAGGGTGTCGTTCACGGCGAAGCCCTCGCGCAGGAACTCCGGGTTCCAGGCGAGCTCGGCGTCCGGACCGGCCGGCGCGTGCTCGGCGAGGTAGCCGGCGAGCCGGTCCGCGGAACCGACCGGCACGGTCGACTTGCCGACGACCAGCGCGGCGCCCTTGAGATGCGGGGCGAGCGAGGCGAAGGCGGAGTCGACGTAACTCATGTCACAGGCGTACTCGCCGTGCCGCTGCGGAGTGTTCACACACACGAAGTGCACATCGCCGAACGCGCCGATCTCGGCCCAGTCCATGGTGAACCGCAGCCGACCGCTGGAGCCCTCGATCCCGGCCACATGCCGGCGCAGCAGCTCTTCGAGTCCCGGCTCGAACATCGGGACCTGGCCGCGCTTGAGCATCTCGATCTTCTCGGGCACGACATCGAGCGCCAGGACCTCGAAACCGAGCTCGGCCATGGCCGCGGCGTGCGTGGCGCCGAGGTATCCGGTGCCGATCACGGTGATCTTGAGGGCCATGGGAACTCCATCGACTGGTACGGCGGCGGTGCGCGCCCGAGCATAGTCGGGGCGTGGGAGTGCGCCCCACCGGGCACTTTTCCCGCTGTCGCCAAGCTCACGTATCACCGGCGTGGGCGGCCCCCTAAAATTTGAGTTACTTAACGGTAATTAGCGCCAGCATCACAGCGTCTTTGGAGCGTGAGAGACCTTGGCCGGATCGGCTGACTTCGACCTGTACCGCCCGTCCGAGGAGCACGACATGCTCCGCGACGCCATCCGCTCCCTGGCCGAGGCGAAGATCGCGCCGTACGCCACCGCGGTGGACGAGGAAGCCCGCTTCCCGCAGGAGGCCCACGACGCCCTCGTCGCGAACGACCTGCACGCCGTGCACGTGCCCGAGGAGTTCGGCGGCGCCGGCGCCGACGCGCTCGCCACGGTCATCGTGATCGAGGAGGTGGCCCGCGTCTGCGCCTCCTCCTCGCTGATTCCGGCCGTGAACAAGCTGGGCTCGCTCCCGGTCATCCTCTCCGGCTCCGAAGACCTGAAGAAGAAGTACATGACCCCGCTCGCCAAGGGCGACGGCATGTTCTCGTACTGCCTCTCCGAGCCGGACGCCGGTTCGGACGCGGCGGGCATGAAGACGAAGGCGGTCCGCGACGGCGACCACTACGTCCTCAACGGTGTGAAGCGCTGGATCACCAACGCCGGTGTCTCCGAGTTCTACACGGTGATGGCCGTCACCGACCCGGCCAAGCGCTCGAAGGGCATCTCGGCCTTCGTCGTCGAGAAGGGCGACGAGGGCGTCTCCTTCGGTGCCCCGGAGAAGAAGCTCGGCATCAAGGGCTCCCCGACCCGCGAGGTCTACCTCGACAACGTCCGCATCCCCGCCGACCGCATGATCGGCGAGGAGGGCACCGGTTTCGCGACCGCGATGAAGACCCTGGACCACACCCGGATCACCATCGCCGCCCAGGCCCTCGGTATCGCCCAGGGCGCCCTCGACTACGCCAAGGGCTACGTCCAGGAGCGCAAGCAGTTCGGCAAGCCGATCGCCGACTTCCAGGGCATCCAGTTCATGCTCGCCGACATGGCCATGAAGATCTCGGCCGCCCGCGCCCTGACCTACCAGGCCGCCGCCGCCTCCCAGCGCGGCGACGCCGACCTCACCTACCTGGGCGCGGCCGCCAAGTGCTTCGCCTCGGACGTGGCCATGGACGTCACCGTCGACGCCGTCCAGCTCCTCGGCGGTTACGGCTACACCCGTGACTACCCGCTGGAGCGCATGATGCGCGATGCCAAGATCACCCAGATTTATGAAGGCACGAACCAAGTTCAGCGGATCGTGATGGCCAGGAACCTTCCCTAGCAGGGTTTTTGCAGGTCAAAGACCGTTTCGAGGGTCCGAGAGGACCGCTTTGGCTTTCTGTCCGCTGCGGCCCGATCAGGACCGTTCCAGGGCGTCATGTTGGGGGAATCCTGGGCGGATGCCGGACTGGAAACGGCCGCTGACCTGCACAAACAACACAGCCCCCGGCGTGATGCCGGGGGCTGTTGCCGTACGTCGATCAGGCGACCTCTGACGCCTCCGTGGGGTCGTCCGCGCCGGGCGTCAGCATCGTCGCGATGGCGGCCCGGCCGCGCTGCTCAGCCCCTTCGAAGATGTAGTGGTAGTGCTCCCTCAGTACGTCCGTGCTGCTGTGGCCCATCCAGTCGGCCACGTCGTTCTCGGGGACTCCGGCGTACAACAGCCGCGACCCGTAGTAATGCCGGAGTGAGTGAGCCTTGCAGTACTTCAGCTGGCCCTTGCCCAGAGCCTCCATCCAGATCTTCGGGTAGAAGTACGACGCGTAGAGGTACCCGGTCCGCGTCACGTTGGGGAAGAGGAGTCGTTCCGGCCCCCATACGCCGTGGTTCTTGATGTGTCGCCGAAGCTCGAAGGCGACGTTCGGCGGGAGGGGGACGGTTCGCCCTGGCTCCCCTTCGTCACGAGCCTTGATGTGCCGACGCTGGATGGCGCTGTTCTTCCCTGACTCGGTGTCTCCGTCCTCCGCAATCTGGAAGTCGACGCGAAGCGTCTCGGCCTTGAAGTCGATCTGATCGCGGGATACCGCCATGGCCTCACCCAGCCGCAGACCGCACCCGGCCATGAGCCACAGCATTGCGCGGTATCGCGGAGGAGCGGCATCCAGCATCGCCAGGACTTCCCGCGTCGTGAGTCGCCGCGCGGTGCTCTTGTGCTCCCTGATCTCTTTGGCGCGGCTCCCGGCACCCATGACCTTCTTGCACGGGTTCCGGCCGATGATCTCGTTGACGACGGCCCAGTCCATCATCCCGGAGAAGAACGAGAACCGCTGACGCCGAGTGCGGGCCGAGAGCTTCCGATCCTGCTCCATCCACAAGAGCCACTGCTCAACGTCAGCAACCTTCAAGGACACGATGGAACGGGCCTTGAAGAACGGCTCAAGGGTCGTCCTCTGGATCGAGCGGTACTGCTTCTTGGTGCTGTTCTCCAGCTTCCTTTGATTCGTCCACTGCTCCCACACGGACGTCACGGGCTGCTTGCCCAGCCGGTCGTCCAGGTAGGTCCCGGCGTCAAGCTCCTGCTCCTTGCGCTTGCGCTGGTCGTCGGCCCGCTTCTTGGTCTCGAACGTCTTCTGTCGCTGCTTGCCGTCCGGGTCGTACCAGAATGTCGTCCACTTCTTCGGGTCGTCCTTGGACCGCGCGACCCACGCCCTTGCCACTGAGGCAGCCCCCTCCTGTCGATGACGCACGGACCCGCCCGGCGTCTCGCCGGTTGTCCGGCGTGATCCAGTCTGCGCACGGTCCACCCAGGGTTGTCAACACAGGGTGGCTCACTCAGGGTGGTGTACGCTGAGGGTATGCGAGCAGACGAGAGCGGCTTTGAGATCGAGCAACAGCAAGGGGGGTGGACGGTCCGGATGTGGTGGCCGACAGGGCCGGTGACGGGCGGCCCTCAACGCATCACCATTGAGCCGGCCGCCGACGCGCCTCCCCGCGATGTAGCGCGGGGCATCTCCACAACCGTGCTGCGCAGGCTGGACCTTGCAGCGGCGCTAAACCTGGCCAAGATGGCGCCAGAAGCTCAACGCACTTTGGAGGACACGGCCAAGAAGCTCAGAGAGTCGGGTGAGGCGGCTGGTCTTCTGCTGGCCAATGAGGGCGTCTCGGAGAGGTATCTAGCTTTGCTCGCGTCTACGTACAAGAACATGGCGGACAGGGGAGCGGTGGCTCCTGTGAGGCAACTGGCAACGCTTATCGGTCGTCAACCAGAGACTGTGAAAGACCACTTGAAGAAGGCCCGGCGCGAAGGCTACCTGAGCACGGTTGCCGGGAAAGCTGGAGGAGAGCTGACCGAGAAGACGACGAGGATTCTGGAATCCATGTCGAGCGCAGAGGCGTAGTCTCCGCCACTCCTTGGCCATTAACCTCGATCTTTCTCGACGGTCCGCCTACGGAGTCGGCGGACCGTTTCGCATTCTGTGAGTGGTCGCGGGCAGGCCAGTGGCCCGAGTGTCGCGTCGGGTGGGCGCCGGGTTCCACTCTCCGGGCTGCGATGGTGCTGCTCGCAGGGACGGGGAAGCGGCTGGTCAGCCAGGGTTGGGGAGGAGAGCGAGCCGGGCCAGGGCTGCGGTGATTTCTCGTGTCCAGGGCCAGTGGCGGGCGAGGCGGAGAATGCGCCGGCGGCCGGTGGTGACGAGTTGGGCGGCCGCCGTGAACAGGCGGAACCGTAGGCGGCGGGGCTCCCAGAGCCGTGCCTTGCCGGTCAGGGCGAGCATGGGCATCCAGGCCAGCAGGTCGAGGGCGATCTGCACGATCTCCAGCCAGACCCTGTTCTGGGCCATGTCGTGGAGGGGGAGGTTGCGCAGACCAGTGGCCCGGGCGGCCCGGATACGGTCTTCGGCGCGGGCCCGCAGCCGGTGACGGAGTTCGAGTTCGGCGATCGGCCTGTCGGCGGTGTTGGTCGCGAAGCACGTGAGACGCATGCCGTCCGTGTCCGTGAACCTCAACTGGGCGCCGGGATGCGGTCGTTTCTTGCGGACGATCAGCCTCATGCCCTGCGGCCAGCTCTCCAGCACGTCACCGGTGAGCTCGGCGACCCAGGCTCCGTCCCTCACTTCGCCGTCCGTCTCGACGGCCGGGGTCCAGGCCGGCTCGGAGATCTTCAGTGCGTGCTGGTGGATCACTTCGGTGATCGTCATTCCGACGGAATACGACAGCCATCGACCCCGCTGGGCGAGCCAGGACACGAACTCGTGGGTGCCGCCTGCGGAGTCCGTGCAGATCAGGGTCTGTCGTCCTCGCCGGTAATCCTTGGGGAGTTGGGCCAGGGCGAGGCGGGTGGCGGTGATGTGGTCGGCGGCAGTATTCGATCCCGCGTTCCCCGGCCGCAGCAGGGCCGCGACGGGTTCGCCGGTTCCGCCCGGTCCGTGGTCGAGGAAGGCTGTCAGCGGGTGATGGCCGTAGGTCTTCTTCCAGGCCCCGCCCAGTGCGACCGCCAGGGCGACGTCCAGGAGCACCTTGCCGGGATCGTGGACGGCCCGCGGCTTCCGCCACTGAGCCAGAGCCTGGGATATGGCCTGGTCAAGACCGGTCTTGCGGACCGTTTCGACGAGCAGGACCGACCCGGCCTGGGAGACGACCTGGCGGCCGTCGTCCTGGACGCGGACGCGCGGGTACGACGAGATAGGCTCTCTCACCTGGAAAGTGCTCTTTTCCTTGCAGCCAACAGGACCCTCAGCAAGTCCTATCGTTGAGGTCAAGAGCACTTTCCGTGTTTCTGATCAACTCCTGGACAGCTCACCTCGTGAAAGCGCGAGGTTAATCCATATACAACGACCCCCGAGTCGCCACCCTCGGTGCAGGGGCCGCCGCACGCCTTCACGAACGGCCATGGCTGACCACCGCCGCCCATGTCGGGCGGGAGTTCATGGAGGAGAGGGAGAGACTTCAGCGCCTGGAACCTTGGCCGCGTTCCGTGCAGCGCCAGCACTCGCATGGCGGCCAAGCGCTTGTGAGCAGCGGCGGAAGATCGTCCGTCGCGGCCACGGCTTGCTCCGGCCCCCAGGTCTGCCCTGAGTCGCGAGAGACCCGCATGACCATCAGGGGGCGGTCGGCGAAGAGCCTTGAGCCCGTTCCCTTGCTCATGACGCGTGCGCCTCTGCGTGGTGCTGGCGCATCCGTACGTTGGCGTCGGATACGGCGCTGTAGTCGAACGTGGCGCGGGCGTTCTCGCGGGCTACCGATATGGACAGGCAGTCAGTGCAACCGGGTTCGGGTGACGGCTCGCGAGGTGACTCCGACAGGCACCTCCGTGCTGTCGTGTGGGTTCCAGGATCGGAAGTTCTCTCTTCGCTCTCCATGGCGCCATCTTCGGCGGGCTACGGATGCGGCTCTAGCCTGTTTCCTGTTCCCGCAAAAAGTCGTCGCGGATACCTTCGACCAGGCCCCGCATGTGGTCACCCGACAATGCCACCCGTTCGAATCCCTCGAACTTCTCGACGTAGAGACCAACGTCCCTTGGGTCCGTTACGACTACCTCAGCGTGGACGGTCTCAACCGTGACCATTCGATCGTCGCGGATGACGAACGCATGATTCGCAATGTCGCACTGCTGAATCTGCAACGGGACTATGCGGATGTCCACATGAGACAGGCGGGAAATGGAAACGATTCGGTCGAGCTGTGCCGCCATCATCTGTGGCGGGACAACGCGCCACCGCAGGACAGGCTCTGTGATTATGAACCGCAGCGACTTGGCGTTGTCGTAGAGGACCGCTTGACGTTCAAGCCTGCCGTTGATTGTCCGGGAGAGAGAGTCCTCACTCAGATTGTGCCGTTGGAGAACGGCACGGATGTACTCCGGCGTCTGGAGCAAGCCCGGCACCAGGGCCGGTTGGAACAGCCGGAGCGTGGACATCTGGGCTTCAAGGGCCTTGGCGGCTTGCTGGCCCTTGTGGACTCCGATGCGCTTCAACAGGCGCCATGCCGTTGCCTCCGTTGCCGATGCCCGCGCAGCCTCGGTGTACTCCGCCTTGACCTCATCCGAGACACCGATGGCGGTCAGGATGCGCTCTACGTCCGTCGCGCTGGCCGCGAGCTTCGCGTTTTCAATCTTGGACAGCTTGGACGGAGACATGAGGGCGCTGCGGGCCACCGCTTTGGCCTCCTTGCCGGAAGCTACTCGCAGGGCCCGCAGCGCGGCCCCGAGCTGTGCTCTGTTCACGCCCCGTACTCGGCCCACCATTCCGTGAACGGTTCCGCGTGGGTGAGTGCCGCGTCACGGTGCCCGGCAAATTCCGCCGTTCGTTCCGATGACAGAACTTCCGAGCCCCGGTACTTTCCGGCGCCGTCGTAGTTCATTACGGCCACGGACTCGGAGTCGAAGAGCCAGAAGTCAGGTACGCCCTGTAGGGGGTTCGGCCTGTCGGTGACGTCCAGAATGAAGAACTCCTCACCCCCAGACATGTTCTTCTGGTACCCCCACCCGAGTTCGAACCTAAGATAGTCCGTGAGCGGGCGCCGCAGAATGTGAACCCGGTAGACCCGTTTCCCTTTTCCGGTGTGTGAGCGGAGTTCTTCGACCCAGCCGGCGTTGTAGTCGTCCGGCTGCGGTTCTCCGGCCAGGAACGCGTGATAGGCATCGACGTTCCCCGACTTGCTGTAGTCGTCGAGGGTTTCGAGCCGGAATGCCTCACGCTGGAACGTGTCGAAGAGGTCGCCGAGGGTCCTAGATGAGGTTGTCACGGATGGCCTTCTGGATCAGTTCCATCGGGATCTCGACCAGGGTTTCGTGAGCGGGAATCTGAAGCCCGTGGTCGGTCGGAGTCTCCCCCTGAACCAAGAGCGTGCCGCGATCCGTCGCGTAGATCGTCGGGCAGTCCTTGATGTCGCACGTGCTGATCAGCTGGGTGACCTTCATGGTCTGGGTTCCCCTCTCCCGTGCTGCCAGTACCCCGCATCTGGGTTGATGCTCCCGAGGCCAGGGTGCGCGGGTCAAGCGATCACGGTTGACGGAACGGGAAACCGCGTAACCTCCCCGGAGCCTGCCGCTCCTCCGGCCGGTCGGGGAGGCTGCCGCCAGCACTGCGCCGACCTGGGCAGACCCCTGACGATCATGGGGAGATGCTGGGGAGGGCTCTGTCAAGAGGGGTGTCCGTGCAGGTCAGAACCGTATGACCTGTAAAGCACCCAGATCTACGAGGGCACCAACCAGGTCCAGCGCATCGTGATGGCGCGCAACCTGCCGTAACCCCGAGGCCGACGGCCCCCGGTGCGCGAAAGCCGCCGGGGCCTCGCTGTTTCCTGGACCCGGTTTTCTGGACCTTGGTCAAGTTCCCGCCAAACAGGTCGAGTTGTGCCTACGTTTGGTGCGCATCCCGACCGCTTGTGTCCGAAGGAGACCGCACTCATGTCCGACCCCACCCCGCCATCGCCCGACGACGAGGGCGTGGCCCGCACCGCCCGCCTGCGCACCGACGTCTCCCACTCGGCCCGGATCTGGAACTACTGGCTCGGCGGCAAGGACCACTACCCGGTGGACGAGGAGGTCGGCGACCAGATCCTGTCCTTCGTCCCGGCCCTGCCCCGCTCGGCCGTCGCCGACCGCCGCTTCCTGGCCCGCGCGGTGCGCCATCTCGCCGGAGAGGCGGGCATACGCCAGTTCCTGGACATCGGCACCGGTCTGCCCACCGCCGACAACACCCATGAGGTGGCCCAGCGCGTCGACCCGTCCTGCCGGATCGTCTACGTCGACAACGACCCGCTCGTCCTCACCCACGCGCACGCCCTGCTCACCAGCGCGCCGGAGGGGGCCACCGACTACATCGAGGCCGACGTCCACGACCCGGAGACGATCCTCGCGGGCGCCGCCCGCACCCTGGACCTCAGCCGGCCGGTCGCCATCACCATGCTGGGCATCCTGAACTTCGTCCTGGACACCGACGAGGCCGCCGCCGTCGTCCGACGTCTCCTCGACGGCGTCCCCGCCGGCAGTTACCTCGTCGTCTCCCACCCCACCACCGAGGTGGACGGCGAGGCGATGAAGACGGCGGTGGAGTACTGGAACGGCCAGGGCTCGGCCCCCATGACCCTGCGCAGCCGCGCCGACCTGGTCCGCATCTTCGAGGGCGTCGAGGTCCTGGAGCCCGGCATCGTCTCCTGCTCCCGCTGGCGCCCCGACAGCGCGGAGACGGAGCCCGTCGAGGTGACGCACTTCGGGGGCGTGGGCCGCAAGCGCTGACGCTACGCCGCGGCGGCTGTGTTCCATCGGGCGCAAGGCGTATCTCGTGCGCCTTCCCGGACGCGGCCCTAGGCGGCCCGTGCGGGCAGGAGGAGGGTGGTCCCGCACGGTCGCCGGCCTCCGCCGCGACGGCGGGGGCCCGAGGCGACACCTCACGAGCGCTGACGGGGGCACCACATGAGTTCATCTCCGCCCGAAGCGGATCTCAGTTACGTCGACAAGGCGAGCGGCAGCCGCAGGAGCTTCCGCCCGTCCGGAACCGAAGCCATGGTCCGGCTGCCGTCCGACGCCACGGGTGCGACGGTGGACAGCCTGGTCGCGGCCCGCCCGCTGCTCTCGGTCAGCCAGGGCTACAACCTCGACCGCGGATTCGCCGCGGTCTACCTCGACCCGGCGGCCGACACGGACGCGGCCGCCCTCACCACCGAGCCGGAGGTCGTCGGCTCGCTGCCGGTGATGATCGACGAGCACGGTGCGTCCCGGTACTTCGTGCCCGGCGAGTTCACCGTACGGTTCCGCGCGGACGTCGACGGGGCACGCGCCGAGGAGATCGTCGCCGAGCACGGCAGCAGCATCGCCGTCGCCCAGCGCACCCCCGGGTACTACACCCTGCGGATCCCCGAGGGCCGGGAACTCTTCGCGACCATCAGGGAGTTCGCCGCCCTCGACGAGGTCCGGTTCGCCGAGCCGTCCGAGGCCGGCTTCAACGACGCGCAGGCCTACCTGCCCGACGACCCCGACTTCCAGCGCCTGTGGGGCCTGCGCAACACCGGGCAGACCGTCGACGGCGTGACCGGCACGGCGGGCGTCGACATCGGCGTCACCGAGGCCTGGGACCTGACCCGGGGCCACCGGGACGTCATCGTCGCCGTCATCGACACCGGCGCCGACCTCGACCACCCCGACCTCGTGGCGAACATCCTGCCCAGGGGCGGCGAGGACTGGGACTTCTCCGACGCCGCCGACCCGGTGCCGGAGGACGCGGACGGCCACGGCACCCATGTCGCCGGAACCATCGCGGCCGCCGACAACGAGCTGGGCGTCATCGGCGTTGCCCCCGGCTGCCGGCTCATGCCGCTGCGCGTGAATCTCACCGCCGGCATGAACCAGAACCGCGCCGACGCCATCGACTACGTCCGCCGCCAGGCCCTCGCCCACCGCGAAAGCCGTTACGTCATCAACTGCAGCTGGCGCGCCAACGGCGACCACGCGGGCATCCGCACAGCCGTCCAGGACGCGGTCGCCGACGGCGTACTGATCTGCTTCGCCGCGGGCAACGGCAACACCAACACCGACATCACCCCGCAGTTCCCCGGCGTCTACCCCGAGGTCATCGCGGTCGCCGCGCTGGACTCGGCGGGCATCAGGGCGACCTTCTCCAACTTCGGCACCAACGTCGATGTGGCCGCGCCCGGCGTCATCATCTGGTCGGCCACCCTGAACGGCACCTACCGCTTCCTGGACGGCACATCCATGGCGAGCCCGCACGTCGCCGGCGTTGCCGCCCTGGTCTGGTCCCGCAACCTGGAGCTCACGAACGCCCAGGTCCGCCGCATCATCGAGAGCACCTGCGACGATGTCGACGCGGCCAACCCGGGCTTCGCCGGCATGCTCGGCCGGGGCCGGATCAACGCCCACCGAGCCGTCACCAGCCCTCTGATCCTCCCCACGCCCGCCCCGACCGGCACCGACCTCACCGGCGACGGCCGGGCGGACATCGTCGGCTTCGGCGACGCCGGGGTCTGGGTCTCCCTCAACAAGGGCGACGGCTCGTTCGCGGCCCCGAAGCTGACGGTAGCGAACTTCGCCTACAGTGCGGGCGGTTGGCGTACGCAGAAGCACCCGCGCCTGCTGGCCGACGTGACCGGGGACGGCCGCGCGGACATCGTGGGCTTCGGTGACGCGGGTGTCTGGGTCTCCCTGAACAACGGCCGCGGCGCCTTCCGCGATCCGCAGCTGGCCGTGGAGAACTTCGCCTATGTGGGGGGCGGTTGGCGGGTGGAGAAGCATCCGCGCTTCCTGGCTGACCTGACGGGCGACCGCCGTGCGGACATCATCGGTTTCGGGGACGCGGGCGTGTGGAGGTCGCTGAACCGGGGCCGCGGTACCTTCGCCGCACCGGAACTGGTGGTACCGAACTTCGCCTACGACGCGGGTGGTTGGCGGGTGGAGAAGCATCCGCGCTTCCTGGCCGACCTGACGGGCGACCGCCGTGCGGACATCGTCGGCTTCGGCGACAGGGGAGTGTGGGTGTCCCTGAACAACGGGGACGGCACGTTCCAGGACCCGCAGCTGGTCGTCAGCAACTTCGCCTACGACGCGGG
>NZ_JAVRBF010001464.1:0-237 GCF_032436805.1 Streptomyces sp. P17
ACACTGCCGAACTTGCACGGCAACCTTGGCTGGTGTACGGTTTGTTAAAAACTTCAGAAGGAGTATCACCTCATGTATCCTCGGGAAATACGCTTTTTACTCTTTTAGGGTTTATCGGTTTGTATCTTCTTCTCGGTTTACTCTTTGTGGTGATTGTGATTAAAATTATTTTAAAAGGACCTGAAAAAAATCCCGCCTGATTATGGAAATTCTCTGGTATTCAATATTGCTTTTTGT
>NZ_JAVRBF010001465.1:0-237 GCF_032436805.1 Streptomyces sp. P17
GCCGCGGTCGCATCGGCGGAACCGCAGGGACCCCGCCCGCCAGCAGGAAGCGGCCCGGAGGCCACGGAGGGCGCGGGCCCCAGCCTTGCTAGCGACCCACCGTTGTCGATCGAGAAGAGGGTACGGGGTCAGTCCCGCAGGCTGATAATCCGCCAGCCGCGGCGCTCGGCCTCGGCGCGCAGGGTCTCGTCCGGATCTACCGCCACCGGGTGCTCGACCTTCTCCAGCAGCGCCAGG
>NZ_JAVRBF010001466.1:0-237 GCF_032436805.1 Streptomyces sp. P17
GTTAGAGAATGATTTTACCGACCGTGCTACTACAGCACAAACAATACAAGAATTGGAAGCTGAAATAGCCACGTTGCAAAGGTTGGAGGATTTAGCGTTGATTGTAAAACGTTCCTGCTCATCAACATCTGTATCATCGACAAAATCTTCGATATCTTCATCATCATCCACAACATGAATTTCTTCCTGCCTAATATTGACTCTGTGAAACAAACGTTCTTCTTGAAGCCTTTTTTG
>NZ_JAVRBF010001467.1:0-237 GCF_032436805.1 Streptomyces sp. P17
GGCTGGAGCGCGGAGCCTCTGCCGCCCGCGCCGTGGGAGCAGACTTGCGGCGGCTGGGCGTGGAACTGGAAATGTGGCTTCACGAGCATCCCCTCAATACCGGGCGAGAGCGTGCGGGCCAGTTGCGGGTGATCGGGTTGTGGCCGTGGGGCGCACAGCCGCTGCGGGGCGCACAGACCCGCGCGGGTTCCGCCACGCTGTGGGGTCGGGATGCGATCGCCGCGGCGCTCTGGCGGC
>NZ_JAVRBF010001468.1:0-237 GCF_032436805.1 Streptomyces sp. P17
GCAGGTTGTTGCGGATGGACATCCGGCTCCAGCCGTAGCCGAATAGGTCTGGGCGCGTTCCAGTTCGACAGAAGCGGCTCAAGGTTTTCGCCTTGGGGCGCTCCTTTGTGAGGAGCGGAACTACCCCTTCTTCTTCGCTTTCGCCTTGGTCTTTCGATCCTCGTCGCTTTCGATGACCTGCAAAGGCTTGTCCGGGGGCGTCACCAGACCGACTGAGATGATGAGCTTCGCCGCGTC
>NZ_JAVRBF010001469.1:0-237 GCF_032436805.1 Streptomyces sp. P17
TCCGATCTGTTCTCTCCGTTCCCCCGCCCCGCTCGATCATCCGAGGATTGCTGTCAGTATTTCCCTACACGACGCTCTTACGATGTTGACGCGCCGGACAACGGCCCCGCACCCGCCGACGCCGAGGACACGCCGGGCACCGGCCCCGCCCAGCACGGCACAGCACACGACTGGCCACCAGTCACATCGAAGCTGATCGCGGATGACGGCGGCGGCAGCGGCCCCGCGCGGGGGGGG
>NZ_JAVRBF010001470.1:0-237 GCF_032436805.1 Streptomyces sp. P17
ACATACAGTTCAGCGCCAGCATCACAGCAGACAAGATCATCAACAAGGCCATTGATGTCATAGGTTTCGAGTGAGTGAAGGAACTCATCATCACCATTGGCTTTGGCATTGTCGAGACTGTCTCGAATGTAGGCGTGCAGTGTCATGTCATTCATGTGAATGTTCTTCACCGATTGCTCTCCTGTGATCGTTGTAGGCAGATGCGAACCCACGATCATAAGCAGTCAGTGTGGATAG
>NZ_JAVRBF010001471.1:0-237 GCF_032436805.1 Streptomyces sp. P17
GCCGCCGCCGATCCCCGCATTGGAGCAGAACAGGTCGATCGGGCCGAACCGGGTTTCGGTGTCCTCGATCAGCTGCCGGATATCGTCCTCCCGGCCGACGTCGGTGCGGGCCGCGGCGCCGCCGATCGCGTTCGCCACCGCTTCGGCGTTGGCGATATCCAGATCGGCCACCACGACCTTGGCCGCGCCTTCGCGGTGAAACGCCTCCGCCAGCGCCTTGCCGATTCCGTTGGCGCC
>NZ_JAVRBF010001472.1:0-237 GCF_032436805.1 Streptomyces sp. P17
GCCGCCGTAGAGGATCGACTTCGGGTCGCTAGAAGCGCTCGGACCGGATGCAGTGGTACCGCCCAGGCCATCCACCAAGCTGTCGCGGAGGAAACAGCCGAAGAAGGCGAACGCCTTGATCATGGTCGGGTGGTTGCCCCAGCCCAGCTCGTTGAACGCCTTGGTCAGCTCAGGGTCGTTGATCGCCTTGACCTCGGTAGTGGCCAGGCCGACGGTTTCGTCGTACTTGGCGCCCAG
>NZ_JAVRBF010001473.1:0-237 GCF_032436805.1 Streptomyces sp. P17
CGCCGGAACGGCGAGCGGTCACCATTCCGACTGAACGGGAGTCGACCAAACACCGAAACGCCCATTTGTTCCGGAGCTGACACATTATTTTTGCTGTTCCGCCCGCAATCCCGTTCGCGCCTCCCTGTCGCGCGCGGCACGCCATCAGACTACGTCGCCAATATCCTTTGGTTTCCGAGGCCGGAGACCGCCCATGGCCTCGATGAACCCCACGATGCGTTCGAGCCCGTCACCCTG
>NZ_JAVRBF010001474.1:0-237 GCF_032436805.1 Streptomyces sp. P17
GTTCTGTTGGAGGTGGGGCTACTCTACGCATGATTTCTGATATCCCTCACGTTAAGTATACAGAAGGAAGGTTCCTACCTTATTTCTTCCCTGATACTTTTTATGAGGGAAATGACCCTGTCATTGAAGCCAACAAGAATTGGTTAACAGCTCGTCGTGCTATTATGAGAAATCCTGTTGATAGAATTGGTTATGGCGGATACCTTAGTCTAGCTTATAAGTTCCCTAAATTTGTGG
>NZ_JAVRBF010000237.1:0-691 GCF_032436805.1 Streptomyces sp. P17
CGCGTGTCGGCCGACCATTCGTTCAGACACTCGTCGAAAAGCTCTTTGCCGACTTGAAGTTCAGGGCCGAAGTCGAGCTGGTCGTTGATGCGAACCTCGATCCTGAACAGCCCGTCATGGGTCTGATAGGTCTTGTTGCCCTTGGCACCGCCACGGGTGGCCCCATATTCCTGGGCAAGGATCGCGTCGAAATCGCCCAGATCCATGAACGTATGTTCGCGGAAGCGGCTGACCTGTTCCGACAGCGCCAGCCAGAAGCCGGCGATCTTGCGGACCGTCTCGTCTTCGAGAAGATGTTGCGGTTTGACCAGCTCGACGGGCACCAGCGCGCCTTTGGCATCGGGAAGGTAAGTCTTGTCCCCGACATGCACACGGCCATCGGGAATATGGGCAGGGGTGAAATCGCTCATTGCGAGGCATCCTTTTGATTGCGGGGGCAAGATGCGCAGGCGTGATACATGCGCACGCGCAGGTGGTTGGTGTTGACGAAGCGCCGGGCACGCTTGCGCCATGCCTGACATTCATCGGTCGGAAGCGTGCCGAGCGCCGGACATTCCACCGTCGCGGCCAGATAGGCCCCGCGCACGGCGTCTTCGAGCAGCGCCATATTGCCGGGGTATTTGTTGCGCAGCACCTGACTGACCAGTCCCGCCGAGCGGCCGAGACGTTCGGCCACCGCACGCTGGCTGCT
>NZ_JAVRBF010001475.1:0-236 GCF_032436805.1 Streptomyces sp. P17
CGAAACGAATGGTAGACCCAATCTCAAAAGCACCCTTGTCTGGTTGTATCTCACCTAAAAGAAGGCGAAGGAAGGAGGTCTTGCCCACACCGTTTTCGCCCACTACTCCTGCTTTGTCAAATCTGCTGAAAATATAGTTGAAGTCTTTGAGGATGATTTTGTCTCCAAAGCTCTTACTGATATGCTCCGCTTCGAATATTTTTTTACCTATATGCCCCGCTTGAGCCGAACCGAGG
>NZ_JAVRBF010001476.1:0-236 GCF_032436805.1 Streptomyces sp. P17
GGGACAGCGTAAAACACGCAAAACAGGCTAAAATGACCTCAAATGTAAGCAATATCAAAGGATTACGCTGTCCCGATTATGCGCTATTTTCCTTCATTTTCGCCTATTTTCAGAGCGCGATGAAGGATGCCTTCGTCGTCACCAATCGCCTCGGCGTTTCGTCGAAGAGCCGCGAGCGCGACCGAAGGCCGACCCTCGACGAACTCGACAAACTCATGGAGCATTTCGGGGCCCGG
>NZ_JAVRBF010001477.1:0-236 GCF_032436805.1 Streptomyces sp. P17
GGGCCTCCGGCCCACCGGCACCGGCCAGGACCAAGGTCCCGTACCCCCTGCCGAAAGTCCCCCACCGTAGTGTTAACTGGACAGATCGGGAGGAAATAGCAGGAATCGTCAACGCCGTACGCACGCGCCGTCTGCCAGGGCGCGCCCCCGTACCGGCCCTCGCTCCCCGGGGTGAGCGACACGGTCTCGTGGGGGTGCCAGACCCGTTCCAGCGGGGTCGCCGCCCGGGCGCGGCG
>NZ_JAVRBF010001478.1:0-236 GCF_032436805.1 Streptomyces sp. P17
CGAGGACGCGCTGGTCGTGCGTGTCGCGCTCACGGTTACGTTGCCGCCGCCCGTCGCGCTCGTCAGACCGAGTTCTTTCAGGAAGTCGGCCTTGCCCGTCACGGACAGATCCGCACCGGTCGAGCTCTTCAGCGTCACGACACCGGCGGCAGCCGACGACGCCGTCGCAGCGGAGGCCGCACCGATCGTGGCAGCACCGTTGCTGATCGTCGAGGTCTTCACGCCGCTGGCGAGGT
>NZ_JAVRBF010001479.1:0-236 GCF_032436805.1 Streptomyces sp. P17
GCTCGACGATCTGCTGGCCGGTGGCCTCGTCCAGATTGCCGGTCGGCTCGTCGGCGACGAGGATCCCGGGATCGGGCGCGAGCGCGCGCGCCAGCGCCACGCGCTGCTGCTCGCCCCGGACAGTTGCGCCGGATAGTGGTGCAGGCGATCCGCCAGCCCCACCGAGGTCAGCTCGCGCTCGGCGCGGTCGAAGGCGTCGCTGCGGTTGGCGAGCTCGAGCGGGACGGCGACGTTTT
>NZ_JAVRBF010001480.1:0-236 GCF_032436805.1 Streptomyces sp. P17
CAAATGTCATCCCAGATTGATAATTTAACAGTGCAGATTGAGCTGAGTTAATTGACCAAGGTGCAGAATCGACGAATTTATCTCTCAGCGAAGTTGACATGAAAATATAGTCCACTCGACCTGATTCAGCGTTGCGTTCAATAGAATACCGTTCAGAGTTTCTATCTCGGATCGCAACAGCATCGACGTATGAATTTAACTCCGTTGGGCTAAAAACGAGTGCTGCTTTTTCTTTT
>NZ_JAVRBF010001481.1:0-236 GCF_032436805.1 Streptomyces sp. P17
GGTGATCCGCTTCGCCGAACATCCAGCGCTGAAGAACCAGATCGGCAACGACATCGTCACCACCGACGGCACCACGCTGTTAGGTGCCGACAACAAGGCCGGTGTCGCCGAGATCATGGATGCCGCGCATTTCTTCATCAACAACCCCGATGTGAAGCACGGCACCATCAAGATCCTGTTCACGCCGGACGAAGAGATCGGGCGCGGAGTCGACAATGTCGACATCAAGAAGTTAG
>NZ_JAVRBF010001482.1:0-236 GCF_032436805.1 Streptomyces sp. P17
ACTTAAATTAATTTATAGTAGATTTCTCACGTTTGTTGTGAGAAATATCTCACAACGCAGCACAAAAAAACCGACCATGAGGTCGGTTTTTCAAATAACAGAGAATTAATGCAAACCGCCAAGGTATTGCGATAATACGCGAATATCTTCATCAGATAGTTTTTTTGCTACATCACGCATCATGCCATTCATATCATTAGCCCGGGGACCGGCACGGAATTCTTCCAAGGTAGCTT
>NZ_JAVRBF010001483.1:0-236 GCF_032436805.1 Streptomyces sp. P17
CGCTCGGTAAGCAGCCTCACAGCTCCGTCCCGTCCTTCGCCCGTGATCTCGTCTGGAACCTTTATTCTCATTAGAGGAATGAGCCGGTCCAACAGAAGAAGCCAGCCAGCAGCATCTAGCTCGCTGAGGTAGCTGTACTTATCAAGGTCAAACCAAGCCGGTATACCTCTTCCACTAGCTTTCCGCGCCATCTCAGCTCCCTACCTAACGTTCCCTACTACGGCCACTTGGGTCCT
>NZ_JAVRBF010001484.1:0-236 GCF_032436805.1 Streptomyces sp. P17
GGCGGCGACGGCGGCCGGTGAAATGACGTCGATGTCGATCGGCACCCGCCAGCGCTCGGTGTAGCGCACCTGGGGCGCCGCGTTGCTGGCCGGTGCGCCTTCCAGCACAAAGCCATCGAAGCCGGCACTCATCACCTCGTTGCATTTCTGCACATAGACCGGGAAGCCGCCGATATACGGCATGAAGACGCGCGGCCGGCCGGGGATGTTGGTGCCGACATACCAGGAGCTGCAGG
>NZ_JAVRBF010001485.1:0-236 GCF_032436805.1 Streptomyces sp. P17
TGCCCGCCAACCAACCGGCTAGCGCGCCAAGTATTAGAAAAACGATAAAATTCATAAATATCCTTATTAAAAATAAAAGTACCCTGTTACTTTAGCGCCGAACTCCTCTTGCTGCCAGTGTTGATAACGCAACTCACTGCGAATAGCCCAATTAGTCACGAGACTCCAATTCCAGCTGAAATTTACTTGGCTCTGGTAGCTAGCATCATGATTCAATAAGGTTAAATACTGCCCTT
>NZ_JAVRBF010000102.1:0-19022 GCF_032436805.1 Streptomyces sp. P17
GGTCGCGGTGTTCTGCGCGTACGTCACCGACACCGGGCGGGCGCTGATCGACCGGGAGTTGTACCTGCCCGCCGCCTGGTGCGAGGACTCGGGCCGCTGTCGTGCCCAGCGCATTCCCCGTCCGCGCGCGAAGACGGTGGTCACCAAGCCGGAGCTGGGACGGCGCATGATCGAGCGGTGCCGGCGGGCGAGGGTTCCCTTCGGCTGGGTGAGGTTCCCCCTGCCGACCGGACAGCTTGATACTGGGACGGATGGTCCCGGAGGAAGCAGTCACAGGTAGTGAGTAACAAGAGCAACATGAGCAAGCGGTACACGGCCGAGTTCAAGCGGGACGCGGTCGCCTTGGCGTTGTCCTCGGAGAAGACGGTCACCGAGGTCGCGCGGGATCTGGGCGTGAGTCCGGAAGGGCTGCGCGGGTGGGTGAAGCAGGCGAAGGTCGACCGCGGTGAGGGGCCCGCCGGGGCTTTGACCACTGCGGAGCGTGAGGAGTTGGTCCGGCTGCAGCGGAAGGTTCGCGAGCAGGAGGCCACGATCGAGGTTCTGGGAAAAGCCCTTGGCCCCCGCGCCACACGAGCGACGCTCGAAGACCAGCGGGATGCGGGCGGCCAGCTTATCGACGCGCAAGGGCCCGGTGCCGGGGGTGGACACGGTCTCGTCCACCGGCACGGCCATGACATAGGGGATGCGGCGGCGTTCCCGGGCGGCGCGGAGCTTGCGGTCCTGGCCGTAGGCACTGTCGGCGGCCACCCAGCCGAAGGGAACCCTCGCCCGCCGGCACCGCTCGATCATGCGCCGTCCCAGCTCCGGCTTGGTGACCACCGTCTTCGCGCGCGGACGGGGAATGCGCTGGGCACGACAGCGGCCCGAGTCCTCGCACTAGATGATTGATTCCAAGGGGTCAGTGGTCGTAGGCGGTCAGCGAGCGTAGGACGGCCTGTCCTGTGTGGTCGTTGTGCCAGATCGCGGCAGTCATCGCGAGGATTCGCTGCATGACACGGGCGACGACACCGCCTGGCGTGCGTCCTCGGTGGTGTTCGAGATCGAGTTGGCCCTTGAAAGTCTCGTTGACCGACTCGATGACCTGCCGCAACGGCTTGAACAAGGGCGCTCCGGGCCGCTCCGGCTCGCCCTTGCGGGCCGGCCGCAGCAGCCGGATGTCCTGCTCGGCCAGCTCGTGCTCGAAGCCCCTTCCGAAGTAGTTCCTGTCGCCGATCAGCGTCTGGGCGGGCCGGTCGGCGACCAGGCCGGGTTCGGCAGCGAGGAGGTCCAGCAGGGTCTCGCGCTCGTCGGCCTTGGCGCCGGTCAGCGCGAAGGCGACGGGCAGGCCCTGGAGGGTGCACACCAGGTGCAGCCGCAGGCCCCAGAAGAAGCGGCTGTGACTGGCGCAGTACCCGTACTCGGCCCATCCGGCCAGGTCGGAACGTTTGACGGTCTCGCGTGAACGGCCACATTCCACCGGTGTGGAGTCCACGATCCACACGTCGTCGCTCCACACCGAGGTGTCGGTGGCCAGCAGCCGGGTGACGCGCCGAAGCAGTCCGGCGCTCTTGCGCAGCCGCTTGTTGTAGCCGGGCTGCTTGGGCAGGTACGGGAAGAGATGCCGCAGGTGGGAACAGGCATGGCGAAGCCACCTGGCCTCGGAGGTGAAGCCGAGCATGGCCTGCATCATCGCCAGTGTGACCAGCTCGGCGTCGGTGAGCTTCGGGGCGATCCCCACCGCCGGACGCCATGGCGCGAGATGCGGAGACGCCTTCAGCAGGTCGTCGGTCTTCACATAGAGTGCGGTCGCGAGGGTGTCCAGCTCTGTCTTCACACACTGACGTTGGACGCCCTCGTCCCATGCGCGCAGCCGATCCCTTGGAATCAATCATCTAGGCGGCGGGCAGGTACAACTCCCGGTCGATCAGCGCCCGCCCGGTGTCGGTGACGTACGCGCAGAACACCGCGACCTGGCAGTTCTCGATCTGCCCGGTGATCCCGGCGTACTGGGGGGCCACCCCGGCCGACATCCGGCCCTTCTTGAGGAACGCGGTCTCATCCAGTACCAGCACCCCGTCCGGCCGGGCCAGGAACGTCACCACGAACGACCGTAAGGCGTCCCGGAGTTGATCCGCACACCAGGTCGAGCGAGCCAGGAACCACTGCACCCGGTCCGGCGTCGTATGGCCGGCATGCTCGGCGATCTGCCAGCCGTTTTTGCGTTCGACCGGCGCCACCAGCGCCTTGAGGTAGGTCATTGCCATCCGGCGTGGCTCGACCCGCCCGAAGACCCCCGCCAGCACGGCGAAGAAGTCATCGAACCAGCCCGCCCAGACCTGCACAGCCCGCTCCGTACTCACGCAGGAGTCAACGCGTCACATGACTACCGGACACGGACACGAGTCACGGCTGTAGTACAGGGCCTCCTGGGACTGCTCGGACGGGATCGCACCCCCGCAACTACCAAGAGGCCCTGCCTTCATGCGCCGCTCCTGCCGCGATCACCCGATCAGGACCCCTGTTCGACCAGACAAGCCCGTTGAGCGGTAAGCGGAAGCCTTCTCACGCAGGAGTCAACGCGTCACATGACTACCGAACACGGACACGAGTCACGGTTGTAGTACCGGCTGCGTGACGAGCAGCTGATACCGCTGATCGAACAGGTCCATGCCGAGTCCGGCGGCACCTGTTGGCAGGTCAGTCCTCAAATCCCCTTGTGGTACATACGAGCCTCGCTCGCCGACACCTTCTCGGGTTCACTACGGATGGCCGCGTCGATGGTCGCAAGCAGCTTGTCAACCTGTTCACCGAGCTTCTTATGCCGGCCGTCCAGCTCTCTGTGCCAGGCTCGAGCATTCTTGCCAACCCAGACCTTGCTGCCACCGATTTCCTCAGTCGGCCCCTTGAGCGCCTTCTTGATGATCCCCGCCTCCTTGGCGAGATCGCTTCGCAACCGCTCAAGGTCCGCTTTTCGCGGATTAGCCACTTTCGGTTCGGATTCCGTCACAACGCTCCCACTGGTTCGGCACGTTCTTGATGGTGAAAGCTCACCGTACCAGCGTGCATTCACAGTCCACTGACTCTTCCGCGCCAGGGGCTGGACGACACGTCGGCATCAGCTCAGCTCCTGCCGTCAACACGTTCAGAGCTCACATTGCCTACATCTTAACTAGCTTATATTCTGTCGGGATGGCCTCAACCGAAACAGCTCTGGGCGCTCCGGAAGTGCTCGTACTGCCCACCATGACCGAGGTTCCCCACGGCCCCGACGGCGCCCCGATCAGCGATGGCACTGTCGAGGTGACCCTCATCCCCGTAGCGGATAACGGCGGCAAGGAGCAACTCGTTGCCCTTGCCTTCACGTCCGTTCCACTGCTGGTCGAAGCGATGGGGCAGCAGCAGCCCTGGGTCATCCTTCCCGTAGACAAGGTGGGGCAGACCCTCAAGGGATCGGGCGCCGAAGCCATACTGATCGACCCTCAACTGACCGATGGCATGGAACTGAACTCCAGCAGTGGTTGACCCTAACTTCTCCGGGATCAACCCGGACAACCTACTGAGAACCATTAAAAATCTTGAATCCAGCAGCAAGACCCTACACAGCTCTAAATCATCCTATTTGAGCAGATTCCAGAAGTTCGGACTGGATTCGAGCAACCTCACCCAAATCGGGAAGATTGCCAGCTGGATTGACGACGAGTTGCCCATGCTTCGCCGCCGCCAGGCACTCGCAGCCGCCATGGAACTGGATCAGAAGGGCATGCAAAAGCCAGGCGCCATGGTGCAGCTCCGTGAGCCCATCGCGACGATCGGCGAGGCCAGAGAAAGCGGCAAAAAACTGGCCGAGGACGCAAACAAAGCGGCCGAGCTCGATCCCAGCAAAGCCGGGGCCGAATTCCACAGAATTGCGACGGAACTCGCGAAGCATAAAGGTGACCCTGACTTCGCATCTGCTTTCTACGCAAAGATGGATCCTGATCTGGTCAAGAACCTTCCGACAGTCATCGCGGCAGCCAATGCCTCGACAGCGAAGGACGATGTCAAGATTTTCGGATCTGCCTTCACAACTGCGGTAAGTACCGAAACTCCTGCGCCCGGCTTCGGCAAGAAGGCGGCCCTATTCCACGGCGAGCTCTCGAAGAATGAGCCTACTGCCGTGCTCAATCGCGCACTCATGCAGGGAGATAACCCCGATCTCTGGGACCTCGCGTGGAAGCATACGCAGATCGCAGCAAAGAAGCTACTAGATCCCGCGGACACCTGGTCCGATTCTGCTGGCCTGCTGGCCAGCGTCATCGGAGTTCAATCGAAATTCGCAGCACAATTCTGGGAACAATCGCAGAAATTCTCCGACGCAGCAAGTCAGCTGTACGAGCAGCGCATCAACGCCATGAGCGCGGCGGACAAGAGAGCCTTCAAAAACGCCACCAAACGCGCAGCCCGCGCCTCCAGGCAGTCAGCGCGCGAGGCAGAACGCATCCTCGCGAAGTACGGGATGGGATCGTTCTCCCGGCTTATGGAGGCCTCTGTCGCCGATGGCGGCAGCTGGTTGATCAGCAAGGTTACCGGGCTCAGACCTCCTAGCACAACGACGCTCTTCGGACGAGCCCTCCGAGCCGGCGGAAAGCTGCCCCTTGTCGGTAGCCTCCTCACCATCGGTGCCATCGGCTGGGACATCAGCAACGGCGAAGAGGAGGACGTCGCTGTCGCTGCAAACGTCGGCGGCATGGCGGCAGGTATGGCCGGCACATGGGCGGCGACAGCGACAGTCGCGGCTGTCGGAGGTCCGGTCGGCTGGGGAATCGCGGCAGGTGTCGTGTTGGGCTTCGGCGTCGGCTACGGCGTCTCGTATCTCATCAAGACCGATGTAGGCAGGAAGGCCGTCAATGCTGTCACCGGCGCCGCAAAGAGCGCAGGCAAGGCAATCGGTGACGCCGCGTCGGGTGTGAAGAACACAGTGTCCGGATGGTTCTCATGAGGTTGGCGGACCATGGCCGATAAGAAAAAGAAGCGCACCAGGGACCAATACCAGCTTCCCTCCCACGTCGAGAAGGCGCGGCAAGCCACTGCCACGGTCGACGCCTTCAAACCCCGGCCGAGAATCCCGCAACGTCGAATGATTTTCGGCGTGTTCGGCGTGTTCCTCTTGGCTGTTGGGGTGGCCCTCTCCTTCTGGCTTCCGCCGCGCTCGTTGGTTCAGGACCTACGCTCGCAGGGTGTCACCGTTGCCGCTACGGTGACCGGCGTCGACAACAAGCCCAAATACGTGAAGGTCCGCTTTGTCCAGGGCCCCGAGTCCGGTACCGAGGTCAAGCTCACGGATTACGTCGGCATGTATCCCGACGCACACACTGGTGACTCCATGCTGGTCACCTACGACCCTGAGGATCCCTCCCGCATCCTCGCTCAAAGCTGGGTCGCAGATCCGCCCGCCAACCTGCCCGCCTACGGCACCTCAGCAATCGCACTGCTGCTCCTCGCGGGGGTAGTCGCAGTCGTGTTCCGCCGACGTTGGATTCTGCGCACCTGGCCACAACAGCCTTCGGAACCAGCCCGGTCCGAAACGCCCGGCTCCAAGAGTGTCCGCCTCGACAAGTTCTAGTACTACAGGGCTAGATCCAATGCCGTGTAGATAGGCGGATGGGTTGGGTGTCAAGGCTCTGGTGTGGTCAGGATGTTGATGCTGATGGTGGCCTTGTAGCTGGTCCGGTCGATGGTGCCTTTGGCGTTGTATTTGGAGATCGCGCGTTTGACGACGCGGGGTCGGGTGCGGGTGCGTCGGTCGGGCATGAGGTCGGCCAGGACGTGGCGGCCGATGGTGCCGACGAGGTCGATGACGGTGTCGGCGATGACGCCCGCGGCTTGGATGACCAGGTCGCGGGCGGTGTTCAGGGCGATGGTGAAGCTGGCCCGGTCGGGGTCGATGCCGGGGCGGGTGGCGGTGGCGTCGGCCATGGCCAGGCGCAGGACCTGGTAGGTGACCAGCAGGGCGTAGATCTCCTGGGTGATGCCGTCCGGGGTGCGGGCGCGCAGGACGCGGCCGCCCAGGATGGTGGACTTGATCTCCAGGTAGGCGGTTTCCGCCTGCCAGCGCCGGTGGTAGAGCCGCAGCAGGTCGTCTGCCGGATGACTGTCGGCATCCAGCAGATTGGTCAGCAGCCGCCACAGCTCCGTGCGCCTGGTGCCGTCGGCGAGGACGACAGTGAGCCACGCCTCGACCACCCGCACCTGAACCCGCTGCCCGCTCGCCCTGGCACGATGGCGGCGCGGCAGGACCGCGGTGAGGTAGGAGCCGTCGGGCAGCGCGCGACGCACCGTCGGGCGCCGCTTGCGGGTGGAACGCAGCACGAAACAGGCCCCGGTGTCCTGCACGGCCTGAAGGAAGTCGAACGCGTCGTAGTAGGCGTCGGCCAGCAGGAGCATCGACGCATCCAGATGTCCCAGCAGACGGCGCGCGTAGGCAAGTTCGCCGACGTCGTCGGGTCCGAAGACCGCGTCCACCAGAGCCCGTGTGCCGCACTCCACGAGGGCCACCACGCGCACCAGCGGGTAGCCGAACGCGCGGACCCTGCCGATGTGCTTGCGAAAGTGCCAGGTCACCGCTTCCTCGTCGGGAGCGGACAGGGTGGTGCCGTCCACGGCGACCAGGCGCAGGCCCTGATAGAAGGCGCAGGACTGGCGGTGGTCGGCCACTGGTCCGGCCACGATCGAGAACAAGTGGCGCAGCGGTCCGCTTCCCAGCCGGCGCCGGGCACGGGCCAGCGACGAAGCGCACGGGCGGGCCACGGGCACGCCGCCCAGTCCCGCCGTGAGCTTGGCCCATACCGCCTGATAGGAGGACCGCTCGAAGAAGACGAGGGCCAGCACGAAGTACACCACGACGCGGGCCGGGAGCAGCCGCAGCCGCTGCTGTCGGACACCGGTGTCCTCCAGGACCGCGTCGACCAACTCGGGGTCGATGATCTCGGTCAACTCGCCCAGATGGCCAGGCGCGTACACGTCCAGGGCTGTCGCGCCGGACCTGACGCTGACAGAATTCTGCGGCAACGGGACCTCCGGGCACTCGCAATGGCTTCGACACCATGCGAACTACCAGAGGTCCCGCCCTCTTGACAGGGCGCACACATCCTTAACGCACTGGCGTTGCACGACGAGGGACACGACCTCCGGCCCGACCTGCCCTGGCGTGATCGGCTCCTCGGGCTGCTCCCGGATCCAGTAGCCGAGTGGGCCGCAGTCCCAGACCGCCAAGGCTCGGACTATGGTGGCTTGTTCGCCGTCGTGCCTGCCGTCCCAGCCCGTGGTGATACGCCATGTGGAGTAGAGGGAGACGACCAGTTCCAGGAACTGGCCCAGAGCCGACTCCTTGAGGTCGGCGTCCGCCTCTGCCAGCGCCTTGCGGACGTTCTCACGCGTCGCGTCGTCGTCGGCCCCGGGCTCCTCCAGGGCCACGAATGCCGCGTCCAGCGCCGCCATCGTCGTCTCGATGCGGACTTCGGACTCGCCCTCCTCGGGCTTCTCCCCACGGTGCAGGTTGACCTTGCGGGCCAGTTCCCAGACGAGGGTCGCGTCCCGCGAGGTGGTGTAAGCGATCATGCGCTTCGCCTTCCGGTACCTGGCTCGCGATGATCTCTCCGTTGGCGCGGCACGCGAAGTGGCCCGGTCAGGCGCGGGGAGTGCCTCAGCCGGTCGAAGTACCCGGCGTGACCTGCGAGTTCCGGTCCGTTGATCGGCTACACCACCCGGCGGGACGCCATCCAGACGAGGGTGTTGGGTTCGATCGAGACGTACTCCGACTCCTCCTCGCCAGGCCAGCCGTCGTGCGAGATGACGGCTTCCTGGCCTACGACCACACCGTGGTTGACGGGTCCGTGCTCGCCCGTGATCTCTACCTGGATGATGACCATGGGATCGGAGAGGGCTCCAAGCAGGTCGCGCAGCAACGGCGCCAGTTCACCCTCCTCGCCCACCAGGCCGATGCGCTGCAACTCGACCAGCGACTCCCACAGCTCCTCGGGAGGCGAGTCGCCGTCCAGGAGATGGGCGAATACGGCGATATGGCGGTCCGCCAGGCGGAAGCGGGCGCGGGAGCTGTCGTACGAAGGCACTGGTCTGAGGTCCCCTCCGGAAGCGGCGCTGGCGCGCTCGGCTCACTGACTATTGCCGCTGTCTACTTCTTGTCCTGGAGGTCCTTGGCGGACTGCGCGCACTGCTGGGCCTCGTGCCGCAGCGCCTTGGCGACACCGCCACACGTCGTCTGCCAGGTCTTCAGCTTGCCGCGTACGTTGTCCGCGTTCGGGCCGGACCAAGTCTTCATGCCGGTGGTGCTGTGCTTCTTCGCGGCGTCGACGAGTTGGTCGATGTGGTCGGCAAGCGACCTCAACTGGCCGGCCCGCTGATTGAGTTCCTGTATGTCCGGATTCGCCATAGCAGTCTCCCCCGCTGTCTCCAGTCCCTCAGCATACTGCGGAGCCCCGTGCGGCCTGCGGGGCCTCTGCTCCAGCCGAGCACGGATTAACACGAGTTGTTCACCGGAAGACCCCGTCCTCTTGGGCGTTGGACGGGAACTACGGATGGTGCGGTAGCGTCCACTGTTGC
This sequence comes from Streptomyces sp. P17, assembly GCF_032436805.1. Classification (NCBI taxonomy): domain Bacteria; kingdom Bacillati; phylum Actinomycetota; class Actinomycetes; order Kitasatosporales; family Streptomycetaceae; genus Streptomyces; species Streptomyces sp. P17. Next base: position 8,578 of record NZ_JAVRBF010000102.1, read on the forward strand.
AAACGGATAGTCCGCTTGCCTACCAACTACACGGGGAGGATCGCCATGGATCGCGGTGCAGATCTCACACGGCTCCGGGATTTGTCCAAGTTGTTCGGCCGCAAGGCCAACGACCTCCAGGCCCTCATCAAGGCCTTGGAGTCGGCCACTTCCGAGAGCTCCGGCTACTGGAAGGGCCCCAAGGCCGACCGCTTCCGGGACGACTGGCGCGACGTGAAGCCCACCTTCGACAAGTGGGTCGACACCCTGAACGACGCCAGCAAGTCGGCGAACACCAGCGCCGACAACATCGAGCGCGCCACCTGATCACAGGCGAACCGCGAGCTCGTCACCAGACAGCGGGGCACCGGCCGAGACCGTAACGGTCCGGCTCCGGTGCCTCGCTGTCGTATGGACCTTTTGCAGCGCTGCGCCCATCTGGCCCCCGGACGCCGAAACCCAAGGCCCCGAAGGGGTGAGCCTCACCAGGCCGTAGTCCACCGACACGGGGCCCAACTCACCGAGCCGGGCCCCACGTTTGTCAGCCGTTCATGACCGCCTGCACCGGCATGAATGCCCCGCCCGAGATGAACAGCCCGCTGCCGGCCGGTCCGCCCCCGCTGTTCGCAGGCAGTCGGATACCGAACAACTCGCCGTCCGAAGGGCTCTGCGGGGTCAGCAGCAGGCCGTTGCGGGACTTGCGGGCCTCCACGGCGAAGCCTCGGTACTGGCCGGACAGGCTGTCCGTCGTGCCGGCGGCGATGATGCCGAGGCCGCCGTCGGCGCCCTTGCGGACAACCGTTTCGAGGGCCTCGTCGAGGTTGGTGTCGTACAGGAGTTCCGCGTCGTCGACGATCACCACATACGTGCCGTCGGACACGCCCTCGACCAGGTCCTCCAGGTCGTCCCCGCGGCTCTCGGCGTTCAGGACGCCGAGTACGCCCTCCCGGCCCTCCAGGTCACGTAGCGGCGAGCGGCGGGGCGTCACCAGGACCACCGGCGTGCTGGCCCGCAGCAGGGACTCCGTCGCCGCCAACAGGAGTGTGGAGCGGCCGGACTTCGGCGGGCCCGCGACGACGAAGCCGGGGCCGTTCTCCTCCAGGTCGATGCCGATGGGGTGGAGTTCGTCGCCGCCGACGCAGATCAGGGACCAGAGGCGGGACGGGGCCGTGAAGTCGGGGTCCAGGGCCAGCGCCTCGGACGCGGTGATGCGCTGCGGGAGGGCGTCCACCCGCAGGGGGCGGCGGGCCACGGGGATGCGGGGGTAGCGGGTGCGCGCCCCCTCGGCAATGTCGCGCAGTGCCCGCACCTGGGCCTGGCCCGCCGGATCCTCGGTCAGCAATCCGATCTGGGTCTCGTCGACGCCTGTGTCGGTGATGCGCAGCACACGGCCGGGCGGCATGTTCTTGGGGACCTCGCGGGCCTGGAGGCCTGCCGTGGAGTAGTCGTTCGGGTCGGCGAAGCGCAGCACCATCCGGTCCCGGAAGGCGGAGGAGACATGGCCGCTCAGACCGCTGCGGTCCGCCGTCATGACGACCTTCAGGCCCACCGCCGAACCTTCACGGAAGATTCGCTGGGCCGCGTCCAGCAGCTGCCCGTAGTTGTAGTTCTCGAACGTCGACGTGAAGCCCTCCCAGCTGTCCAGGAGCAGCACCATCCACGGCAGTTTGTCCTCCGGTGCCGCCGTCGCCCGCTGCTCGGCCGCGCTGGAGGCGCCCTCCATGGCGAGGAGTTGCTGCCGACGGGCGATCTCGGCCTGGAGGCGTTCGATGAGCCGGCGGACTCGGTCGGGTTCGTCGCGGGTGACGATCGCGCCGACATGCGGCAGACGCATCAGCGGGAGCAGCGCGTTCGAGCCGCAGTCGATTCCGTAGACGTGCACGTCGTGAGGGGATGTCGCGCGGGCCAGGGAGCCGCCCAGTGTGCGCAGCGCAGTCGAGCGGCCCGAGCGAGCACCGCCCAGCAGCAGGGTGTGCTCACCGTGCACTAGGTCCAGCGCCAGCGGCGTCCGGCTCTGCTTCGCCGGCTGGTCGATCAGACCGTACGGGACCGGAGCCACATCAGTACCGGTATCGGGCGCGAATGAGTACGGCTCCAGTTCCTCCAGCGTCACCTGCTCCGCCAGTGGCGGCAGCCACGGGCTGCGCTGTGGTCCGAAGCCCATGCGCGTCGCCCCGTCGGCCACGGCGTCGACCAAGACTGCCAGGTCGGTGACCATGGTGCCGTCGTCCTCGGCCTCCTGCCACCTGGGCAGCGGGCGGGCAAAGGCGTTCCAGGGCAGGGGGATCAGGGTTGCCTTCGGGCCTGTCTGGCCGGTCGCCGGGCGGCGGCCACCGATACGGGCCGATTGCACGCCGACCAGGGACTGGGCGCCGGAACGGACATACATGCGGCCGGGGGTGGACTTGGCGATGGCGCCCGAGTCGGGGGCGTCGATGACGTCCATGGACTCGGAGGCGTCCGTGACGCGCAGGGCGATCCTCAGGTTGGTGTTCGCCCTGATGTCGGCGCTCACTACACCCGCCGGGCGCTGGGTGGCCAGCACCAGGTGGACGCCGAGCGAGCGGCCTCGGCGGGCGATGTCGACCAGGCCCGCGATGAAGTCGGGGAGCTCGGCGACCAGGGAAGCGAACTCATCGATGACGAGAACGAGTCGGGGCATCGGCTCCAGCTCGGGGCGGAGCTTGCGGGTGTCGTTGTAGTCCTCGATGTCCTTCGCGGCCGCGTCGAAGAGGATCTTCTCCCGGCGGTGCAGCTCGGCCGCCAGCGAGGCGAGGGCGCGTTCGGTCAGATGGGCGTCGAGGTCGCTGACCATGCCGACCGTATGGGGCAGCCGGGCGCAGTCCATGAAGGCGCTGCCGCCCTTGTAGTCGATAAGGACGTAGTTGAGGGCGTCCGGGCGGTTGGCCACCGCGAGCGACGCAATGATCGTCTGGAGCAGCTCCGACTTACCGGCACCGGTGGTGCCAGCGACCAGCGCGTGCGGGCCGTCCCTGCGGATGTCCAGGACGAACGGGCCGTCCGCGGCAATGCCGATCGGGGCGGCGGTCGTGGAGCCGCCGGCCTGCCAGATCCGCTCCACGTCGGCGCCGGACGGGTTCGCCATGTCCAGCAGGTTCAGCAGCCGGGCCGAGGTCGGCAGCGCGGCGTCGGCGTCGTCGCGGCTGACGTCGCGCACGGGCGCCAGGGAGCGCGCGAGGAGTTCGCAGAACTCGTAGCTGACCTGGTCGGCAAGGATGTCGCCGACGCCTTCCATGCCGTAGCCGCGGACGCGGACGTGTTGCGGGGAGTCGTGGGACCAGGCGACGACGGCCTTGCACTCCTCGGGGAGGAGGCGCTCGTCCTCGTCGATGCAGAGGGCGATGATGCCGTACTGCGGACCCTCGGTGAGGAGTTGGGGGACGCCGGGCACCCGGCGCAGCAGGCGCGCGCCGTCCAGGATCAGCAGGATGTTGGCGTCCGGATACAGCTGGCCCATCATGTTCTGCTGTTCACGGGCCGCCTTGCGCCGAGCCAGTTCGTTCAGCAGCTCGTTGACCCGGCGGGTGATGCCCTCGGCGTCGAAGCCGACGAGGGCCACACAGTCCTGGCCCTGGTCGGGGTTGGTGTGGGGCAGCCAGTGCACCCAGTGCCATTCGGCGCCCGCCTGCGGGGTGGCTGCCAAGGACACCAGGGAGAGGTCGCGGGGGCTGTGCAGCACCGCCGCCTGAACGGCGATCCAGCGGGCCGTGGCCAAGGCACGTGCACGCTCACCCGCAACACCGACCACACCGAGCCGGGTGAAGGGGAGGGTGACCGGAACGTCCGGCAGGACGGGGGGTTCCGGACGGTCCTCGTCGTACGAAGTGCCGCCGCGCCCCATGACGAGTTCGACGTCGGACTCCAGTCCGCCGACGCCGACCCTGAGCATCATCGCGTCGGGGTCGGTGAGACGGCGCTCCCACAGGCGGCGGCGCGGGCCGGTCGCGAAGAGCAGGATCTCGGCCGGGTCTGGGGCGTCCACGCGACGAGCGCGCTGCTCCTCCTTGCCGAGGGTGACGAGCTCGGCCTCGTGTTCCGCGAGATCCTTCTTGTACTGCTTCAGCGAGGTCTTGTCCTTCTTCTTGCCCTCGCGGTTCTCACTGAGCCACTGCGCGGCCATCATCATGGGGCTCATCAGGCCGAACAGCAGCATGTAGATCTGCTTGGTGAGGAAGTACATGGCCAGGCCGAAGAGCATCGGCATGAACGCCATGATGAATTGGAACTTGGCTTTGTCCCCCTTAGTAGGCGGCACGGGGACGACCAGACGCCGCCGGGGCCGCAGGGGGGACAGGCGCGGGGGACGGTTGTAGGCGAGGCCGCCCTCGCTCATCAGGGACAGATGCGCGTCGGGCTCGGTGACCTGATCGAGGACGAGCAGCGAGTCGCCGACGCGTACGACGCCGCCGAGCGGCCAGGACGCCCCGTCCTCCACCGGCTCGTCATCGAGCAGGACCTCGGTGCCCGCCTCGGGGCTGAGCTTGGTGTCGCCTTGTATGTCGATCGTCACTCGGAGCGCGATCTGCGGCAGTGAAGGGTCCGCGACGGGCAGCGAGCAGGTGGGCGCTGCCCCTACAGTGGCGGCGCCGACGCCCAGCCGGATGACCCGGCCGGAGGCAGGACCACCCGCCACCCTGAGTTCGTACCGGCCGACAGGCTCGCCTTTGCGCAACAGCGGGCCGATCGAGTCGTCGACCGACACGCGTACGCCATCCCGAAGGACACTGGCCGCCGGAGCCTCCGGGTCACAGAGCACGCCGTCCGCCCACAACGACGGCGTTCCGGTCAGCGCCGCTCCATGGCCGGGTAGCGCCGCGGCCGGCGCGCCCGGCATGGCTACGACGTTGCTGGGAAGGGTGGTCCGGTGCCCGGCTGCCGTCATGAGTGCCTGCGCAACGTCGCCGGCCGTCGCGGTGTCGTCCGTGTCGACAACCACGTCCTGCGGCTTACCGCCCTCGCCCACGACCGTGACCAGCATCCGCATGGTCGTCATCCTCCCCGTCGGCCCCTGCGGCCGGATCTGTTGCGTCAGTGAACGGAGACTACTGGCCGCGCTCAACACCGCGCCCGGCAGCCCTAGGATGGTCAGACGGCGCCCAACGCGTAGATCTCCGGCCCACCCGCCGCCAGCAGCCGGTTCCCAGAGAGGGCCACCTGCCACGGCTCGCCGTGGCTCTTGCCGTCGGTGTAAGTCCAGCGGAGCTTGCCGGTCTTGGCCTGGAAGGCGACGAGACCTCCGCCGAGGGCACCCGCGCCGCCGTAGAGCGACGTGCCGGCCTTCACGAAGGATTCCGGTCCGTCGACGTCCAACTCGTCGCACAGCCAGACCCGCTCGCCGGACTTCGCGTTCACGGCCCACACGCCGTCGTCGTGATCACTCACGTACAGCACACCGTCGATGACGGTCGGATTGTTGAAGCCCCGACGGCCGTTCGGGGACAGCGTCCACACAGTGTCTCCCGTGTCCGCGTCGACGGCCTTGAGCTGGTCGCCCGGCAGGAAGACGAGACCTTTCGCGATCGTGGGCGGCCGGGTCCACTCGTCGCCGATCTTCTTGGTCCACAGCTGGGCGCCGGTGGCGGTGGACCGCACGGTGAGATTGTAGTTGGAGTCCGCGTAGACCAGGTACTTGCCGGAGACCGCGCCCTGGACGTCGTAGTCCTTCGTGCCCCAGTCTCGCCGCTGGAGCCACGTTTCCTTGCCAGTCGTGTGGCTGATGGCGGCAACGGCCGTGCGGTACTTGGTGGCGCTCTGGGACTGGCTGTAGTCGGTCGCCGTGACGTATACGTTCTTGGCGTCCACAGCGATCGTGTCCTCGACTGTGAGCTGCTTGCCGAGTCGGCTGCGCCAGGCCTCGTCACCGGTCCTGACGTCGTAGGCGACGAGTGCGCCCTCGTAATCGCCGTCAGCGAGGAACACTTTGCCGTCGTGGAAGAGCAGCGGCGCGCCGGGACGGCAGATGCCGGATTTGGACCAGCGGGCCTTGCCGGTCTTCACGTCGTACGCCACGAGCGGGTCTCCGCTGATCAGCAGCAGGCCGTCGTGGGTGAGCAGCGGCACGGCAGAGGACGTGCTGTCCTCCGCGACCGTCTTGTGCCACAAGGGTTGCGGCGCAACCCCGGCCGGCGGGGTCGAAAAGGTCTCTTCGGCAGGCTGGGCCGAAGGGCCCTTGCCCGCTGAATCCGTTGCCGTGGTCGAGGAGGCGTCACCCCCGCCCAGCCACAAGACCGTGGCGCCGCCGGCCACGGCGACAGCCGCTGCTCCACCGATCGCGGTGGTAAGGACACGGCGGCGAGAGGGGGACGGGTCGGAACCGAGGTGTACGGCGCCCGGTCGCGGAGTGTCGTATCCGGGAGCGGGCGGAGATCCGTAGCCCGGCGCCGGCCCGAAAGCGGCCGGGGCCGATTGCACCGGCGCCTCAAGGTCCAGGATCCCCGCCGCATGCGTCGCGATGGTCGAGGCTACTGCCGACGGAAGCCAGTCGTTGAGCACGCTCTCGACACCCTGCGGGGCCAGGGCCGCCACGATCTCGGTGGGAGCCGGCCGCCGTGCGGGGTCCTTGAGCAAACAGGCACGGATCAGACCGAGCAGGGACTGCGGTACATCGGTCAAGTCCGGTTCGCCATGGACCACCTGGTAGAGCAGCGCCGCGTGCGAGGCAGCGCCGTCACCGAAGGCCCCACGCCCGGTCGCCGCGGAAGCCAGCACCGCGCCCAGCGAGAACACGTCGCCCGCGGGCCCCACGTCCTGTCCCAGCGTCTGCTCCGGCGGCATGTATCCGGGCGAACCGACGACAACTCCCGTCTGTGTCATACGGTTTCCGTCGACCGCACGGGCGATCCCGAAGTCGATGACACGCGGGCCGTCGGCCGCGAGCAGGACGTTCGAAGGCTTGAGGTCGCGGTGGATCAGGCCCGCCGCGTGGATTTCCTGAAGCGCGGTGGCCAGGCCCGCAGCCAGCGCGCGTACGGTCCGCTCCGGCAGCGCTCCATGCGCGGCGACCACGTCCGTGAGATCAGGGCCCAGCACGTACGACGTCGCCAGCCAGGGCAGCGGCGCGTCCGGGTCGGCGTCCACGACGGGAGCGGTGAAGCGGCCGGAGACCGCCTTAGCGATCTCGACCTCATGGCGAAAGCGGCTTCGGAAGTCGGCGTCCGCCGCCAGGTCCGGGCGGACGATCTTCACAGCCACGGTACGGCCGCCGGGCGAACGGGCCAGATAGACGCGCCCCATGCCGCCGACGCCGAGCCGCCGCAGCATTCTGTAGCTGCCCAACTCCCTTGGATCGTCCGGCTGCAGTGTCTCCATGGCGGGCCTTCCCCGTGCCGACATAGTGTTCGCGGTAATAGACACATTAGTAATCGCCGGTACGGGTGAGACCCACGGGGCGTCAGGGCAGTAACAGATGACCCCCACGTCCGCGGGGAAACCGGTGCTCGGTCCGACCCGCCGCGCGAACTCCGCGACCGCCGCGAGCTGGGGCTCGCCGAAGCAGAAGTCGAGGGTGGTGAAGCAGCGCTCCAGGATGCGCTGGTCGAAGGCCTCCCAGCGGGCGGCCCAGACGGCGAAAATCAGGGCGTACGGCTCATCGTCGCCGCGCCTCGCCAGTCGCCGGTGCGCCAACTGGACGGTGTGGACGGCGTGCTGAAGGTCTACACGGGCGACGACATCGACGAGGACGAGTTCGAGGAGCTCATCGACGGCGCGGAGCCGTCGGTGGAGAACCCGGTCGTCGTCCTCATCGACGACGGCGAGATCCTGGAGGACTGCGACGCCGAGAGCCAGATGAAGAAGATCGTCTCCCGTGGCGCCGAACGCGGGCTCGCGCTGGTCATCGCCGGTGACGAGGAGGACGTCTGCAGCGGGTTCTCCGGCTGGCAGGTCGACGCCAAGAAGGCCCGCCGCGGCATCCTGCTCTCCCCGCAGGAGTCCTCCAGCGGCGACCTCATCGGCGTCCGCCTCAACCGGAGCATGGTCGGCGGCCAGGCGGTGCCCGGCAAGGGCATGCTGCACCTGGGCGACGGCGAGCTGCGGACGGTGGTCGTCCCCGGGTGACCGTAGCGGGCACGGAGAGGGGCCCGGGCGCGTTGCCCGGGCCCCTTCCGCGTCGGTTCGGCTGATCGGTACGGCCTACAAGTACGAGTTGTAGGCCTTGCTGCTGTAGCAGGTGGACAGCGGGCTTGAGCCCTTCACGTCCTCCACCTGGTCCCGGGCGCTGACGATGCCGTCCGTGTGGGAGGCGGTGGTCGTCCAGGTCTTGTCGGAGCCGTAGCCGTCGCGCAGTTCTCGCCAGGCGAAGGTGTGGCGGCCACCGGCACCCGTGGTGATCGTTCGCCTGCCCGTCGCTACGGCTGGAGAAGATCGACCTTCACGTCGGCCGGGAAGCCGGTCGTCGGGCCCACCCGGCGGGCGAACTCCGCGACCGCGGCGAGCTGGGGCGCGCCGAAGCGGAAGTCGAGGGTGGTGAAGTAGCGCTCCAGGATCCGCTGGTCGAAGGCCTCCCAGCGGGCGGCCTGTTCGGCGACCTTGCCGACCTCTTCCAGGGAGAGGTTGCGGGAGGCGAGGAAGGCCTCGTGGACGCGGCGGGTGATGACGGGCTCGCGCTCCAGGTAGTCGCGGCGGGCGGCCCATACGGCGAAGACGAAGGGCAGCCCGGTCCACTCCTTCCAGAGCGCGCCGAGGTCGTGCACCTCAAGCCCGAACCGCGGGCCGTCGTGCAGGTTGGCGCGCAGGGCGGCATCGCCGATGAGTACGGCGGCGTCCGCCTCCTGCATCATCAGGCTGAGGTCGGGCGGGCAGGTGTAGTAGTCGGGCTGTACGCCGTACCGCTCGGCCAGAAGCAGTTGGGCGAGGCGTACCGACGTACGCGAGGTCGAGCCCAGGGCGACCCGGGCGCCGTCCAGCTTCTGCAGCGGGACCTGCGAGACGATCACGCACGACATCACCGGTCCGTCGCAGCCGACAGCGATGTCGGGGAAGGCGACCAGATCGTCGGCGTTCTTGAGGAACTCGACCAGGGTGATGGGCCCGATGTCGAGGTCTCCCTGCACCAGCTGCTCGCTGAGCTTCTCCGGGGTGTCCTTGGTGAGCTCGAAGTCGAGGAGCGTGCCCGTTCTCGCGAGCCCCCAGTACAGGGGCAGGCAGTTCAGGAACTGGATGTGGCCGACGCGCGGCCGGGTGCGAGAATTGTCCACATCGCGAGGCTAGACCCTGTGGAGTACGCTCCAGAGTCCGACCCCGACGTCAACCCATTTTCGCGATCTTCAAACATCCGGGTGACGTGATCTTGACCTCTGTTGCTTTCGGCTGCCCGCGTGCTAGGCTCGCCGCAAGTTGCAGTTTGGTTTCCCTTGCAGTACAGAGCCTGCGGAGCATGTAACCGCGGGCTCTAGTCGTTTTCAGAAGTATGCAGTGCAGGCATTTGCTCTCACACTTGCAGGTTCTGGAGCAGGGCAACCCTTTGGGCCCAAGGAGGGCTTATGGCTACCGGAACCGTTAAGTGGTTCAACGCCGAAAAGGGCTTTGGCTTCATCGCCCAGGAGGGCGGCGGCCCCGACGTCTTCGTCCACTACTCCGCGATCAATGCGAGCGGCTTCCGTTCGCTGGAGGAGAACCAGCAGGTCTCCTTCGACGTGACCCAGGGCCCGAAGGGCCCGCAGGCGGAGAACGTCACCCCCGTCTGAGCGATCCTCATCCGAGGCGAGCCTCGTCTCTGAGCCGGACCTGAGAGCAGTACCCAAGGAGCCCCGCGCCGCAAGGTGCCGGGGCTCCTGCCTTTTCCCTAGGTGTGCTGCATGACCAGTACGAACGTCGTGCCGGGCGCGAGGGCCTCGTACGAGTGCGGTATGTCGCCGCGGTACGACACGTAGTCCCCGGGGTCGAGTTCGGCCTCTTCCCCCGCGGGTCCGGCCTTCACCCTCCCCGTGCTCACGATCAGATGCTCCACGGAGCCCGGAATGTGCGGCTCCGACTCTCGGGCGGGCCCGGGTTCGGCCCGTAGGTGGTAGATGTCGCGGCGGGCGCCGGGCGGGCTGGCGGAGAGCAGCGTGGCGGCGTACTCGGCCTTCTCCGATGCCACCGTCGGCCCCTGCCCCGCGCGGATGACCTGCACGGACGGCATCGGGGGCTCCACCAGGGCGCCCGTGAGCTGGTCCGGGATGCCTCTCTGGTGTGGGTGGCCAGTGGGGTGGCCGGGGTTTCCTTCGGGGCGATCGCTGTGGCGGGCGGGCTTCCGGTGTGGGTGCCGGTGGTGATGTCGCTGGTGGTGTATGCCGGGTCCGCGCAGTTCAGTGCTGTCGGGGTGCTGCCGGCCGGGGGCGGGCCTCTCGCGGCCGCGGCGACCGGGCTGATGCTGAACACCCGGACGGCGGCGTTCACTCTGGCGGTCGCGGATGTCTTGGGGAGCGGTGGCCGTCTGTCCCGTTTTCTCGGGGCCCGTCTGGTGA
>NZ_JAVRBF010001486.1:0-236 GCF_032436805.1 Streptomyces sp. P17
GAACGGTAAATACCCGATCAACTGGAAGTCTGAGTATCGAGCAGATTTCAATACCGATGGAGGAGTTAACAAAGGTGCTCAAGTTGGTCATAACTCCGTTACTTGGGCTGATGCTTCCGGCAATGTTATCGCCGCTATCGTGATTGAGGACAACGACCCGGTGAACGAACGATCTGACCTTGTTTTTTATGTGGAAGGTAAGCGTGTTTGGCACCAGATGAACACGCAGAGTTTTT
>NZ_JAVRBF010001487.1:0-236 GCF_032436805.1 Streptomyces sp. P17
TAGGCCAACAAGGCTGTGGCCGGAGTGCCGATCGGGGGCTCGTGTAGATGCAGGTTGCGGGGATATCGCGGGCGCACCCGGGACCGGCACGGGGCCGGACCGCCGACCGGTCGCTGGCAAAGGGCGTCCTGCGCCTGTCGGCTGCCTTCGCACTCGCCGCATGCCCGCAGATGGCGAGCGCGCAAGAGCCGGCCAAGACTCCCGCGAACGCCTGGTCCGGCAGTTATCTGGGCGGC
>NZ_JAVRBF010001488.1:0-236 GCF_032436805.1 Streptomyces sp. P17
CGACAAGCGTTTGTTTGACATCAAGTCAACGTCTGTCTGGGCTTACATCTTTGGTTCCAGAGATGAAGACCATAGCCGACAGGGTTCCATCTATCGCTGGCTTTTCCCTGAAAAGATCGATGACGATTTCGTCTACATCAACTACATCTTCACCGACTGGTCGAAGAAAGATGCACTGGCAAAGCCGGATAGCTACCCGCAGTTGAAGACGATTGAGAGGCACGGCCTTCTCAATC
>NZ_JAVRBF010001489.1:0-235 GCF_032436805.1 Streptomyces sp. P17
GGGGTCGATCCTCGTCTTTCTGGTGCTGATCTTCTGGTATGCGTTCCGCATGAACCGGCTGGATCGTGAATTCGGCGTGGATGAGTGAGGCAGACGCATGGATCAATTTACGCTTAACCTGATCGTCGTCGGTTTCACCTTCGCGATCTATATCGGCATTGCGCTTTGGGCGCGGGCCGGTTCCACGGCCGAGTTCTATGCCGCCAACCGGGGCGTGCACCCGGTTCTGAACGGT
>NZ_JAVRBF010001490.1:0-235 GCF_032436805.1 Streptomyces sp. P17
TTGAGATGTATTTGTTGATGATTTCATCATAGCGACCATTTGCTTTTAGTTTAGCTAATCCGGCATTGAAATCTGCTAACAATTCAGCATTCTTGCCTTTAGATACGGCGAAACCATATTGATTGGCTTCCTCCAAGTAATCGGTTAGACGTAGTGGTAAGCTGGCACTCTTAATAGCATAGCCCATAACAGGGTAGTCTTCAAAGGCTGCCACACTGTTGCCACTAATGACATC
>NZ_JAVRBF010001491.1:0-235 GCF_032436805.1 Streptomyces sp. P17
GGCGAGCAGATCAGGCGCTCGGCCAGATGGTTGGCACCGGCCACGCCGACAAGGCCGCCGCCGCGTTCGCCCGCATGGCCGAGGCGGCCAAGAAGCAGGGTGTCGATAACGATTCTCTCATCCGCCAGTTCCCGACCTATGCGGAGGGGCTGCGGGCGCAGGCGTCGGCGCTGGCTGAGGCGACGGGATACACCGACCTGCTCAACCTGTCCAACGAGGACCTCGTGCGCTGGAT
>NZ_JAVRBF010001492.1:0-235 GCF_032436805.1 Streptomyces sp. P17
GATATAAAAAATGGTTCTACAACTGAATTTTTATATCAGGTATACCCGATAATTCTTTAAAAAGAGTTTTTAAAAGTGTGTATACTGTCATTGATTCTTGTATTCTATCTGGATTTGGTATTAAAAATAATTTAGTTTCTTCATAATCCTTTAAATTTTGTAAAAATCCTTTTGGAATTATTAATACAGAATCAAAATCTTTTGATTTTAAATAGTCTTGAAGTTCTTCTTGACT
>NZ_JAVRBF010001493.1:0-235 GCF_032436805.1 Streptomyces sp. P17
CTTTTACAGGGATGTTAACAAGTTTGAACTGTGTATTTATTTTTTTTGAACATAATAAAATAAGAAAAGGTGAAAAATAAAATAAGAGTACAGTTAAGTCGATCGACACATTATCTATAACATTCACGTCCAATCCTTCTAATATGATGGTAACAGAAAAAGCGTTCATGAGTATCCCATAAACGCTTTCCCTATACTCTTCTATTATTATCTCAAAGGTACTAATAAAGATTAT
>NZ_JAVRBF010001494.1:0-235 GCF_032436805.1 Streptomyces sp. P17
GTTGGAGAAGGTGCGGGCAACAGAAACCCAGTAGCGCCCGAGCCCATGCTCGGCGGCGGCGCCGAGCGCCCACAATCAATGCGGCCGGCGATGGGCTGGAGCAGCCGAGCATAGGCTCGGCTCTACATGGATCTGTAGCGCCCGAGCCTATGCTCGGGCGGCGGCGCAACGCGCCGGTTGTCAGGCGATGGTTTCCAGCCCACCCATGTACGGGCGCAGCGCTTCCGGCACGGTG
>NZ_JAVRBF010001495.1:0-235 GCF_032436805.1 Streptomyces sp. P17
GGCTGGTCATCAATACTGGTCAAAGTTTGATACATCGATTATGCAAGAAATAGAAGAAATTGCTAAAGAAATCAACGGGATAATTTTTCAACCGAAAATATCAGGAGCTATTAGAACATTAGATTTGCCATTAATAAAAAAATATAATTCCCCTCAAACCAATAGTTTCATTTTTGATTTGGTAAAAAAATGTAATGGGGTTCCTAATAATACAAGTAACATTAGTGATGACTCT
>NZ_JAVRBF010001496.1:0-235 GCF_032436805.1 Streptomyces sp. P17
GCGTTGGGTTCGGGCTCGGTGGCTGATCGTGCCAACACCGTCTCGGTGGGCAGCAGCACCAGTGATCGCCAGATCACCCGCGTCGCCGCGGGTACCGAACGCACCGATGCGGTCAACCGCGGCCAGCTCGATGCCGTTGCCGCAACCGCCGATGGCATCGCCCGCTACGTCAAGGCAAGCGGTACCGGCACCGCCAGTGCCAGCGGCAGTGACGCGGCAGCGCTGGGTTCGGGAG
>NZ_JAVRBF010001497.1:0-235 GCF_032436805.1 Streptomyces sp. P17
GATCGTCGCCAACTTCGGCATGTGCCGTCGCTGGAGCAGCCAGCAACAAAATACTCAAAAGAAGCTTGCGCATTACAGGTTCTCCTTTTCGCCCTGAAACGGCGGTCGTTCCTGAATAAGAACGGGCCGGACATTGCCGATGCCCGGAAAGCCTGCCGTGTCCTGAAACATGGGATCGCCGCCAGCAGGCGCGCCGCCTATGCCGTTGCTGATACCGGAGTTGCCAGCACCGTTC
>NZ_JAVRBF010001498.1:0-235 GCF_032436805.1 Streptomyces sp. P17
GAACAAAACCCGCTTTACCTAGAACGATAATTTGTTTGAATGCGTTGATAGATAATCCGAGTATTTCATTTTCGAACAACTTTTGATATTCGAGAACACTAGCACATTCAGGGATCAACTCGCCATCTTTATGTATTTTAAACATATTAGGTTTAATGCCGCGCTGAATAAAATAATCGTGTCCTTTGATTCGAATTTTACCTTCAACCACGAGTTGCTTTTTGTTGTACGAGTT
>NZ_JAVRBF010001499.1:0-235 GCF_032436805.1 Streptomyces sp. P17
CGTCTGGATGCGTGGCGGCGAGGGTTCGGACACGCTGCTGGCCGGTGCGGACGACTGGGCCGAGGGCGGCGAGGGTGAGGATGTGTTCCTGATCGACGGCCTTGGCTTCGGACAAGGCGGCGCGCCGGCGATCATTCCCGATTATGTGCCCGACGATGACCGGATCGGCCTGTTCTGGCCGGGCGGCGACGCGCCCGATCTGAGCGTTGACCATCTGGAAAACGGCACCGCCGTG
>NZ_JAVRBF010001500.1:0-235 GCF_032436805.1 Streptomyces sp. P17
GTACCTATGTACGGTTCATACGCGGCTAAGCAATTAGAAAGCTATTTTGACTGCGCTGATGACCTTGCTCGCGATCTTCAGGCCCGGGCGGCGAAAGCTAGTGAGGTGGGAGACGCGGGCGGTCAAACCTGCCTGCTGAGGCTTCAACTGATTCAGGAGGAGCTTGCGGAACTGGCCGAGGCTATCCGGGCACGCAATATTGTGGACGTTCTTGATGCTCTCACTGACCTGGATT
>NZ_JAVRBF010001501.1:0-235 GCF_032436805.1 Streptomyces sp. P17
GTGGCTTTGTTGTATGATGTTTTCTCAAATCCCACAGTTACATTTAGTCTCGTTAACCTTAGAGGAACATCAGGCATGCGAATGACCCTGCCAGCTGCAGTTTTACTGTCCAGTACCATCGCACTGGTTTCGAATGCGAATGTCTATGCAGCCGAAGCCGCCGCAGATCAGAACGACAGTAATCATTTCATGTAAACCAGCCTGGACAGTGGCACTATATATGGTGGCAGCATCC
>NZ_JAVRBF010001502.1:0-235 GCF_032436805.1 Streptomyces sp. P17
GGCAATCGCCGCTTCGAACTGGGCGACGAGGGCGGTCTGCTGGGCCAGTTGCATACCCGTGACGAGCCCATGCTGTTGCTGGATACGCAGACCCTCCAATATGCGGGTCGCGCTTAGGACGTCATTCTTGGCGTCCGCGATCTTGTCTTGCACCGCGCAGAGCTGGAAATAGGTCGCCGCCACGCTGCTCGTCACGCCGAGACGCACCACCGCAATCGAAAAGCGCGCCGCCTGG
>NZ_JAVRBF010001503.1:0-235 GCF_032436805.1 Streptomyces sp. P17
CCGGCGTTGAAGAAGCCCGCCACGGAGATGTCCTCGACGGCCTTGGCGATGTCGGTGTCCTCGAAGACCACGACCGGGGCCTTGCCGCCCAGCTCCAGGTGGACGCGCTTGACGTCCTTGGCCGCCGACTCGGCGACCTGCATGCCGGCCCGTACCGAACCGGTGATGGAGGCCATCGCCGGGGTCGGGTGCTCGACCATGGCGCGGCCGGTCTCGCGGTCGCCGCAGATGACGT
>NZ_JAVRBF010001504.1:0-235 GCF_032436805.1 Streptomyces sp. P17
GAACAAATTCATCCCTTTGAAGGTTTAGACACACTTAAAGAGTTTTACGAATACAAATTGCGTATGGACGGTGCGGTCACCGATGAAGAAAAAAGAGAAATTTGGCGCGAAGGAGCAAAAATAGACTTTCAGTCCCTAGCGATGTCTGGTTTAATTAAATTACCTTCAGGTGGTTCACGAGTTGGGGATTTGGGCGGAGCATATATCAATGAAAAAGGTGTAAAGTTCTACGAGT
>NZ_JAVRBF010001505.1:0-235 GCF_032436805.1 Streptomyces sp. P17
CTGGTCGTCCGGGCGGACGCCGGCGAATTGCCGGACTTCCGCCGTGTCGTGGTCGAGACGACCGGCCTTGCCGATCCCGCGCCGATCCTGCACGCCTTGATGGCCGAGGAGCGGCTTGCCAAGTCGTACCGCATTGACGGCGTGCTTGCGACCGTGGACGCCGTCAACGGTCTTGCGACTATCAATGCGCACAAGGAGGCCGTCAAGCAGGTCGCGGTCGCCGATCGCCTGCTCG
>NZ_JAVRBF010001506.1:0-235 GCF_032436805.1 Streptomyces sp. P17
TTTCGGCCTTGATTGGGGTCCCAACGATTGTGATCTTTAGCGGAGTAGCTGACCACCACATATGGGAGCCTTTGGGTCAATATGTATCTATCGTAAGAAGGCCTATTGCTTGCGCCCCCTGCCATATCGCGCGAATTCAGGAGTGTGTTGCCGAACACAAATGTATGGTTGATATCGAGGTGGACGATGTTTATCGGGCTTTCAAAAATATGGCATCTTCGCATCCAGTTGAAAG
>NZ_JAVRBF010000103.1:0-18814 GCF_032436805.1 Streptomyces sp. P17
CGCGACGGCTACCGACCCAGGTCCGCGCCCAAGACCGCATCCGACTCCCAGCCCAGATCCGCCACCAAGACCGCGACCGGCTACCGACCCGGGCCCAAGACGGCGACGGCTACCGACCCGGGCCCAAGACCGCGACCGGCTACCGGCCCAGATCCGGCACCAAGACCGCGACCGGCTCCCAACCCGGGCCCAAGACCGCGACCGGCTCCCAGCCCAGATCCGCGCCCCGCTCCCGCTCGCACGCCCTCCAACCACCGCCGGCACTCATGCCGCCGACCGACCACCCCCGCGCCCCGCGCGACCGCCCGCGCCCGAGACCGGCACCAGCCGCTCACCCCCGTCCGGAGCCCCCGGGACCCCCACCGCGCAATCCACCAGACGCGGAGCCGCCCCCAGGTACTGGGCGGGATCCAGCAAGCCC
This sequence comes from Streptomyces sp. P17, assembly GCF_032436805.1. Classification (NCBI taxonomy): domain Bacteria; kingdom Bacillati; phylum Actinomycetota; class Actinomycetes; order Kitasatosporales; family Streptomycetaceae; genus Streptomyces; species Streptomyces sp. P17. Next base: position 422 of record NZ_JAVRBF010000103.1, read on the forward strand.
CCCAGTTCCTCCGGTGTCAGACACGCCGTCACCTCCGGAGCTGCTGCCAGTACCTCCCCGAGACCTGTCCCGCGGTCCGCCGCCTCGTGTGAGGCACGCGTCAGCAGGGCGCGCGCCTCGGCCTTCCCGAGCAGCGGGGTCAGTACGGCCGCGATCCGCTCGGAGACGATCTGTCCCCCCGTCAGGCCGAGGTTGTCGCGCATGCGCTCGGCGTCGACCGTGAGGCCGCCGAGCAGTTCCGCCGCCGTGTGCGCCGAGCCGCCCGCCAGCCGCAGGCACTCCCGCAGGGGCCCCCACTCCGCGTGCCACGCGCCGCCCGAGCGCTCGTCCTCCGCGAGCATCGTGCCGTACAGCACGGCGGCGAGCTGCGGCACTTGGAGCGCGGCGGAGCGCATCAGTGTGGCGAGCACGGGGTTCCGCTTGTGCGGCATGGCCGAGGAGGCGCCCCGTCCGGCCACCTCCGGTTCGGTGACCTCACCGACCTCGGTGCGGGCCATCGACTGGACGTCGACGGCGATCTTGCCCAGCGCGGAGGTGAGGTAGGCACACACCGCGCCCGTGTCGGCTATGGGTGTCCGCAACACATGCCAGGGCAGTGCGGCGGGGGCGAGGCCGGTCTCCCGCGCGTACGCCTCGACCAGACGGTCGGCGTAGTCGTGGCCGGGTGTGTCGGCGTGCTCCAGATAGCCGGCGAGGGTGCCGGCGGCGCCGCCGAGCTCGACGGGCAGGGCCGCGGCCAGTTCGTCCAGGCGGTGGCGGGCCTCGGTCACCAGCTGCAGCCAGCCCGCCGCCTTCAGGCCGAAGGTGGTGGGCACGGCGTGCAGGGTGAGGGTCCGGCCCGCCATCGGGGTGGCCCGGTGGGTGCGGGCGAGACGCTCCAGCGCGGCGACGCAGCGGTCCAGGTCGGCGCGGATGAGTCCGGCGGCCCGCCGGACGACCAGCATCGTGGCCGTGTCCAGGATGTCCTGGCTGGTGGAGCCGCGGTGCACATACTCGGCGGCGGCCGGGTCCTCGGCGGCGACCACGGCCGTCAGCGCCTTCACGAACCCGACGACGGGGTTGGCCGTCTCCCGGGCCGCGCGGGCGAGCGCGACGAGGTCGAGGCGGTCGGGGTCGGCCGCGGCCACGATCGCCCGGGCCGCCGACTCCGGCACGGTGCCCAGGCGGGCCTGCGCCCGTACGAGCGCGGTCTCGGCCTCGACCATGGCCGACAGCCAGGCCGCGTCGGACACCGCCGCCTCCACGGGCGTACCCGCCCGCACCGGGGACAGCAGTCCGGAGTCCACGAGGGAGGAAGGCTCCGGGGAGAGTGGGATGGTCATTCGGTGGTCCTCTTCCGGTGATGGGTCAGGGGCTCCCGGATCGCCCGCGGCCCACGCCACCGGGCACGGGCCGCGGGCCGGGCGTCACGCCGCCGTCCGCTGCAGACTGTCCCGCTGTTCCAGCACCGCCCCCAGCGCCGCCTGCGCGATGGCGTCGGAGTCGGTCAGGGTGACCGAGTTGACGCCGGGGCGGATGCCCGCGGCCGTCACCCAGTGGACCGACTCGGTGGGCACGCCGAAGGCGTACCGGCGGGGGTGCGGGCGCCGGGCGGCGTCCAGGAGCTGGAACGGGCGGGGGGTGACCGCGAGGCCCTCCGTGTAGATCCAGGTGCCGTTGCGGGTGGCGATCCGGTGCGCGGCGCACTGGCCGGTGTCCAGCAGGTGCCGCAGCAGCGGGTCCTCGGTGCGGCTCAGCGTGATGTCGGGCAGCCGCGCCTCGATCAGCACCTCGGTACTGATCCGGGAGCCCGGCACCAGCGGCGAGTGGGCGTGGAAGCCCTGCCGGTCGACGTCGACGCGCAGATCGGGGCCGACGATGTGCAGCACTCCCGCCTCGATCAGCGCGGCCGCCTCCTCGATCCGGGACGCGGGCGGCCCGATGGAGAGGAAGGCGTTCAGCGGGGTGTACCAGCGGTCCAGGTGCTCACGGTGGGAGTCGCCGTGCAGTCCGCCGTGGTCGACGACGAGCCGGATCTCGTTGCGCAGGTCGCGCAGCACGTCCAGCGCCGCCTTCAGCGGTCCGCTGACATTGCCGCCCCGGGCCTCGGCGACGTCCTGGCGAAGATGGTCCAGAAGCCAGGCGGTGAAGTCCTCGGGGCTGCCGAACTCCTGGTCCTGGTACGGCTGGGAGAGCCGGTCCCAGTCCCAGCGGTCCTTCTCCCCGATCTCGTACGCGTCGAGCACCGTCTCCTCCGCGGACGTGCCCGGCAGCGCACTGAGGAAGGCCCGCTGGAAGGCCTCGGCGCGGTCCCCGCGGCCGCGCGAGACGAGCAGCGTCCGGTAGTAGACCGTCTCGACCTCCTTGGCGACCAGCGGCCACACGTCCCGCAGGAAGTCGGCGCCGCCCGAGCCGCGCGCGGCCCGCATCCGGGCGATCCGCGCCGGGGTGAGCAGCAGCGGCACGTGCCGGCCGTGCGGGCCCTTCTCGTTCTCGCCGCGCGCCTGGTAGGGCACCCCGCGCCGGGAACCCGCGTACAGACGGGGTTCGCGGCCGGAGGGCAGATAGACCAGCCGGCCGTAGACGCGGGTGAAGCTGCCGCCGCGGCCGGTGGTGAGGAGGGCCATGTAGTCGAAGAAGTTCAGGCCGAGCCCGCGCAGCAGGACCGGCTGGCCGGGGCGGATGCACTCCAGGTCGGTGTCGGCGGGGTTGGAGGGGGCGAGGTGGGTGTGGCCGTAGTCGCGGGCGAGCGCGGCGAACTGCTCCTCCACGGCCGTGGGCCGGGCGGGCAGGTGGCCCTGGGCGAGGACCACGGCGTCCAGGTGCTCCAGGACGGTGCCGTCGTCCAAGGTGACCTTCTGGCGGGGCGGATGACCGGTCGCCAGGGCCGGGGCCTCGTCGTCCAGGGCGACGGCACGGGCCCGGTGCCAGCGCACGGTCACACCCTCCGGGGCGGCCGCGACGGTCCGGTCGAAGGCCCAGCGCAGATAGTGGCCGTAGAACGCCCGGGTCGGGTAGGTGTCGGGGCCCAGCGCCCGGGCCTCGGCGAGCACCTGGTCGGGGTGGTGCCCGGGTATGTCACCGGCGACCAGGGCCTCGGCCCAGGCGTGCAGGCTGGGGCCGGGTTCCAGCGGGCCGGTCAGCTCGACACTGGCGTCGGTGAACACCGAGATCTGTCCGGCCACCGTGTTCATCAGCAGATGTGCGGACTGGCTGGTGCGCCAGACCTGGCCGGCGCCGGGCGCGTGCGGGTCGACGACATGGATGCCGATCGCGGTGTCGGGGGCGGCGGCACGGGCGGCGGCGCAGAGCCGCTCGATCACGGAGAGACCCCGCGGTCCCGCGCCGATCACGCACACGGTGTGCTGTCTGGTGGTCATGTCTGCTGTCCGTCCTGCTGAATACGGGACTCGGTACGGGAAACAAGGGCGTTCTCTCCGGGCGGCCAGGGCAGGGCGACCGCCGCGATCATGCGGCTGCCGACGACGGCGCAGCGGCCCGTGGTGCCGGGCACCGGACCGCGTACGACGCGCAGCCGGACCGGCTCGCCCGGGTCCCGGCCGGCCGGCGGCTCCTCCCACTCCAGGTCCACGGACTGGAAGGAGACGCCGTCCTGGGTGTCGGGCGGCAGCGCCTTGTAGAGGGCCTCCTTGACGCAGAACAGCCGGAGCACGGCACGGGCCGGATCGGGGCAGTCGCGCAGCCGGTCGCGTTCCTCGGGCGTGCACACGTAGTGCACGGCCGAGAGCAACTCCGCGCCCGTCTCCAGGGGTTCGATGTCGATACCGAGCCCGACACCGTGGTCGGGTCCGGTCACGCACAGGGCGACCCGGTTGGTGTGACTGAGCGAGCCGGCCACGCCGTACGGCCAGCTCGGCGCCCCGCGGGCGTCGGCGCTCAGCCACCGGGGCATACCGGTCAGCGCGGCCGTGGCGCGGGCCGCGGCCAGCCTGCCCGCGGTGAAGGTCTCGCGGCGCAGCGGCGCGGTGTAGCCGCGCAGCAACTCCTGGACTGGAGGGGGCAGTTGGGCGAAGTCCAGTTCGCCGGTGTGCGCCTGCGCGGCGATCACGGGCGGCTCGAACAGGGCCGCCACGGCAGCCAGGTCGACGGGCTCGGGGTCACCGCTCACCGGCGCCGGGGCCGGGGCCGGGGCCGGGAGCAGGGCGCTCACCGCAGGGCTCCGATCGGGGTACGGGTCAGACGGGCGACCGCGTTGTGCACCACGAGCCGGCCGGTGCGCCCGGCGTACGTCATGATCGACTCGGGGTGGAACTGGACCGCGGCGAGCTGCCGTTCGGGCGCCTCCACCGCCATCGCGACCCTGCCGTCCTCGGTGGCCGCCGTGACCCGCAGGGAGCCGGGCAGCGTGGCCGGGTCGGCGTACAGCGAGTGATAGCGGCCGACGGTGAAGCTCTTGGGCAGCCCGTCGAGGAGCATCGAGTCGGCCTCGGTGCGCCGGACCCGGGACGGCTTGCCGTGCACCGGCTCGGGCAGTACGCCGAGGGTGCCGCCGAGGTACTCGACGATGCCCTGCAGGCCCAGGCAGACGCCGAACACGGGGATGCCGAGCCGCTCGGCCTCGGCGAGCGTGGCGGCGGTGCCGAAGTCGGACGGGGTGCCCGGGCCGGGCGAGAGGACCACCAGGTCGGGCCGCTGTTCGGCGAGCAGCGGGAGGTGGCCGCCGCTGCGGTAGGTGCCGACCTCGGCGCCGGTCTCGCGCAGGTAGCCCGCGAGGCAGTGCACGAAGGAGTCGCGGTGGTCGACGAGCAGGATCCGCCGGCCGGTGCCGGGTCCCTCCGTCACGGTCAGCCGGGGTACGGCCGCCGTGGGCTCGTCCAGGACGCCGAGCAGCGCCTTCGCCTTCAGCTCGGTCTCCAGCTCCTCGTCCTCGGGGGTGGAGTCGTGCAGCAGGGTGGCGCCGGCGCGGACCGTGGCCACGCCGTCGTGCAGGTGGATGGTGCGCAGGGTCAGGACGGTGTCCAGGCCGCCGTCGAATCCGATCCGGCCCACCGCTCCCCCGTACCAGCGGCGCGGGGAGCGCTCGTGCCGTTCGATGAACTCGACCGCGGACAGCTTGGGCGCCCCGGTGACGGTGACCGCCCACAGGTGGGCGAGGAAGGCGTCGAGGGCGTCCCGGTCGGGCCGCAGCACGCCCTCGACGCGGTCGACGGTGTGGATGAGGGTGGAGTACATCTCGATGCGGCGGCGGGCGGTGACCTGGACGGTGCCGGGCAGGCAGACCCGGGACTTGTCGTTGCGGTCGACGTCCGTGCACATCGTCAGCTCGTGCTCGTCCTTGGACGAGTTGAGCAGGGTACGGATGCGGTCGGCGTCCTCCAGGGCGTCCCGGCCGCGGGCGATGGTGCCGCTGATCGGGGAGGTCTCGACGAGGGCGCCGGACACGCGGCGCGGGGTGACCCGGACGAACATCTCCGGTGAGGCGCCGACCAGGTACTCGTCCTGGGCGAGGTTCATCAGCAGGCTGTGCGGGGCGGGGTTGCGCTCGCGCAGGGTGCGGAACAGGCGGGACGGCGGGCGCTGGACGACCCGGTGGAAGGACTGGCTGGGGACGACTTCGAAAAGATCGCCGGAGCGGAACAACGGCCGGGCCTTCTCCACCACACGCGCGTACTCGCCGGGTGCGTGGTCCCTCTCGGGGGCGTCGGCGGCGGGCACGAAGCGGCGGGCCGGCGTCCTGCGGTCCAGGCCGTCCGTGCGGGAGGCGCCGACGCGGAACTCGTAGTCGTGCCGGATCGCCTCGTCGGTCTTGAGGTCGAGCTCGTAGACGGTGTCGGGCAGGTGCAGCACCATGTCGCGATCGGCGGCGGCCCGGCGCTGGCTCAGGCTCACCGGGTCGACCTGAAAGATCAGGTCGTACCCGAAGGCGCCGTAGAGCCCGAGCAGCGAATCATCGTGAACGGCCAGTCCCTCGACGACGGCCCGGACCACGGCGAACACACCGACCTGCCGGGTGCGGTCCTCCTCGGCGAAGGTCCCGTCGGGGACGCCGCCGCGCACGCGCAGGGTGTCTCCGTCGGCCTCGACGCGCCCGCCGGGTCCGATGGCGTGGGAGAACAGCGCCAGCAGGGCGGGAAGCAGGACACGGCCGCGCTCGTTGAGCGCGGTGGCCCGTATCTCGGGGCCGGTCGCGGTGATCTCGACCGGTGGATCGCTGTATCCGATGACCCGGTCCGGCCCGCGGAACAGAATCATCCCGCGGCGTTCGTCGAGGGTGTCCTCCAGGTCGGTGCGGAGAGCGGCGGCGGAACCGAGCATCTCGGTGATGCGGACGACCTCGACTCCGACGGGTGTCGTCCACCGCCCGGACGGGGCTGCCCGGCCGGTGCGCGGCCGGGAGGTTTCCAGCAGGGGCATCCCCCAAATTCCTTTCTCGAACCCGGTGGTGACCCGGGGGCTGGCAAGACGATCGACCGCGCGCCCGGAGCGGGCGGGGGTACGGGGCTGTCGGGGCCGGGGCGGAGGCCCTGGCCGGGGCGGGGGCGGGGCACGGTGGGTGTCCCAGGGGCAGGTCAGGCGGTCGGCCCGCGCCCGGAGCAGGCCGGGGTACGGGGCTGTCGGGGCCGGGGCGGAGGCCCTGGCCGGGGCGGGGGCGCCGGTCGGGGTGGGGGCGCCGGTCGGGTCCCGGTCGGCAAGCGGTCGGGTCGGGCCGAGGCCTGTGGCGGGGGCGTGCGGGGCGGTGCCGGCGGGTCTCGCCTTGGCGGCGTGCGGGGCGGTGCCGGCGGGTCTCGCCTTGGCGGTCCGGGGTCGAGTCCCGGCGGGGCGCGCCGTGGCGGCGTGCGGGGCGGTGCCGGCGGGTCTCGCCTTGGCGGTCCGGGGTCGAGTCCCGGCGGGCCTCGCCTTGGCGGCGTGCGGGGCGGTGCCGGCGGGCCACGTGGCGGTGTGCGGTCAGGTGCCGGTCGTCCACAGCGCCGCGGCGCGGCCGGAGCGGACGTGGGTCCAGCCCTGGCTCAGTTCGTTCGGGCGGCAGACGTACGCGGTGTGCGTTCCGGTCGCCGTCAGGCGTTCGGCGAGGGCCGAGCGGGCGGTGCGGTCGGCGGCCGGGAGCCCGGCGCCGGGTGCGACGGCGACGACGTCGAGCGGTACGGCCCTGGCGAGCGCGGCGACCGCGTCGACGACCCGGGCCACGGGCTCCTCGGCCGGGGCCGGTGCCTCGATCAGCAACCCGAGGGCGGCGGTGGGTAGTTCGGCCCGCAGCTCACGCAGCCGCTGCCCGGCTTCCTGTACGGCGTCGGCGTCCGCCGCGACCAGGACGGGGCCCTCGTGGCCCGCGGGCGGCCGCGCCCCGGGGGCCAGGAGCAGCGCGTCGCCGGGACCCTCGGTCACCAGCTTCGGCAGCGGACCCTCGGGCAGCGCCGTCACCCCGTCGCCGATCTTGGCGAGTTGGGGATCGAGCCGCAGCAGCACATCCGCCGCGGACTGGCCCGTGCGGGTCAGCAGGCGCAGCATCAGCGTGGCCGGGTCCAGGGCGCGGTGCTCCTCGGGGTGCGACCACATGCGCAGGCTTGCCCAGGCGGCCTGCTGCACCGACTCCACGATCGGGCGGCGGGTCGACTCGTACGCGGCCAGCGCCGCATCCAGGTCGTCCTGCTCGGAGAGCCGCCGCGCCAGCTCCACCGCGTCCTCCAGCGCCAGCGTCGTACCCGAGCCGACGGAGAAGTGCGCGGTGTGGACGGCGTCACCGAGGCCCACCAGGCGACCGGTGGACCAGCGGGCGCTGGAGATGTGCGGGAAGGTCAGCCAGCGCGAGCCGTTGCCGAGCAGCTTCGCCCCGCGCAGATGCCCGGCGAACACCTCGGCGCAGAACTCCATGGCCTGCTCGTCGTTCCAGCCCGGGGGCTTGCCGGCGCCCTCGGTGAAACCGGCCCGCTGCCACGCCTCCTCACCCAGCTCGACCAGGAACGTCGACCGGTCCGGGCCGTAGGGGTACACATGGGCGCCGACCGGACCGTACGCACTGTCCGCGAACAGGAACGTCATCGCGTCGAAGGCACGGTCCACCCCGAACCAGGCGTACCGCCCCCGCCCGGGGACGACCTCCGCCCCGAACTCCCCGGCGAAGGCACTCCTCGTGCGGCTGCCGGAGCCGTCGGCGGCGACGACCACGTCGTAGCGCCCGAGCAGTTCGGTGGCGTCGGCCTCGGTCTCGAAGTGCAGGCGGGCGCCCGCCTCTTCGGCCAGTTCGTTCAGCGCGGTGAGCAGGGTGCGCCGCTCGACCGCGGCGAAGCCGTGCCCGGAGGAGCGGATCTCCTCCCCGTCCCGGCGGACCTCCACGTCGTCCCAGCGGGCGCCGCGCTCCAGCAGGGCGGCGACGACGTCGGGGGCGGCGCGGCGCAGCCGGGCCAGGCTGAAGCGGGAGAAGACCACGCCGAAGCCGTAGGTGGCACCGGCCGGGCTGCGTTCGTAGACATCGACCTCGTGGCCGCCGAGGCGGCGCAGCAGCAGGGCCAGCATGAGCCCGCCGGGGCCCGCGCCTATGCAGGCGACTCGCATGCCGCTCACGCTCCCCGGTCCGTGGGCGGCACCGGGGCGGCGCCCGGCATGCCGTCGGCGAAACGCTCCCGCAACTTGCGGCGCAGGATCTTGCCGGCCGCGCTGCGCGGGATCTCGGACACGAACTCGATGCGCACCGGCCGCTTGTAGCTGGCGAGTTCACTGGCACAGGCCTTCACCAGACCGGCCGCGGTGACCTCTTCGCCCTCGGCGACGACAAAGGCCACCGGCACCTCGCCCCACTCCTCCGAGGGCGCGCCCACGACGGCCGCGTCGGCGACCCCGCGCTGGGCGCCGAGGACCCGCTCGATCTCGGCCGGGTAGACGTTCTGCCCGCCGCGGATGAGGACGTCGTTGATCCGGTCGACCAGGTAGAGGTAGCCGTCGGCGTCGGAGTAGCCGAGGTCCCCGGTGCGCAGCCAGCCGTCGCGCAGGGCGGACTCGGTGGCCTTCGGGTTGCGCCAGTAGCCGCGCATCAGACCGTCGCCGCGGACGCAGACCTCGCCGATCTCGCCGGGCGGCAGCGCCTTGCCCTCCTTGTCCTGCACCTCGATGTGACAGCCGGGCAGCATCCGGCCGGCCGAGCGCAGCCGGAGCTCCCGGGCCGCTGCGTCGGCGCCGTGGTCCTCGGCCCCGCCGAAGACGACCGTGGCGATCGGGCCGCCGCCCTCGGTGATGCCGTAGATCCCGCGGAACGGGCAGGGGAAGCGCTCCAGGGACTCGCGCAGCAGCTCCTCCGGCATGGGGGCGCCGCCGAACATGACGTCGACCAGGGTGGACAGGTCGGTGGAGTCGAAGGCCTTGGTGCGCATCGCGAAGCGGACCATGGACGGCACCAGGAAGGCACGGGTCGCGCCGCGCTGCTCGGCCTCGGCGAGGAACCGCTGCGGGGCGAACTCCCGCTGCAGGACCAGGGTTCCGCCGGCCGCGAGCAGGGCCAGGCCGATCACCATGGAGCCGTGGAACAGCGGGCACGGGTTGAGCATCACGTCGTCGGCGGTGAACCGGGCCTCGGCGGCGAGCGCCGTGTAGCAGGCCGACACCGAACGGTGGGTGACGGCGACGCCCTTGGCCCGGCCGGTGGTGGCCGAGGTGTGCAGGATCGCGAACAGGTCGTCCATGTGCGGCAGCGGCAGCGGCCTGCGCGGGGTGGCGAGCAGCTCCTCGTAGGCGGGGCTGTCCAGGGCGAGCCGCCAGCTGTCGCCGAACGCGTCACCGAGCCGGTCCAGGACGCCCTGCTCGGCGATCACGCCGCGCGGGGCGGAGTTGGAGACGACGTGCTCGACCTCGGGGGCCGGGAAGGAGTGGTTGACGGGGCAGACGATCGCCCCGGCCTTGCCGGCCGCGATGTACAGCTCCAGCACCTCGACCCGGTTGGGCGAGCTGACCACGAGGCGCTCACCGGGGCCGATCCCGCGGTCGATCAGGGCGGCCGCCAACGCGTCGGTACGTTCGTCCAGTTCGCGCCAGGTGAGCGAGAGCCGCTCGTCGGCGAGGGCCAGGGCGTCGGGGCGCTGTCCGGCGTGCCGCCGGACGAAGTGGGCCATCCACATCAGCGGGCCTCGCTCACGGATGCGGCGCGCGCGGTCAGCACCTGGTCGATGCCCTCGACGGTGTGCAGCGCGGTCAGTTCGTCGTCGTCGAGCGGGCTGCCGGTCTGCTCCTCGATGGCGAGGGCGAGCCGGATCAGGTCGCCGGAGTTGAGCCCGGCCGTCGTCAGGTCGTCGTCACGGCCGATGCCGTCGAGGAGTTCGGGCAGGTCGACGAACTCCAGCAGAAGCGCGTGGCCCGGGGTGAGCTGGTCGGACATGGGAGTTCCCCTCGGATGCGTGTCTGGATGGGTGTGGGGAGAGGGAGGCCCGGCGGGGCCCGGGTGGCCATGGGCCCCGCCGGTGGTTCCCTACGGCGGCCGGGTCAGCGACCGACGTCTGCGGGCGTACGCCCGGGGTCGACCGACTTGCCGGAGCCGGCGTGCACGGGGGCAGCGTCGTCCTCGGCTTCGCTCAGCCCGAACCGCTCGTAGACCCGGGTCAGCGGGCGCGGAGCCCACCAGTTGTAGCGGCCGGCCAGCCGCATGAAGGCCGGGACGAGGATGCCCCGCACCAACGTGGCGTCCATCAGCACGGCCAGGGCGAGACCGAGGCCGAGCAGCTTCATGTAGGTGATGCCGGAGACCAGGAAGGAGGCGAAGACCAAGGCGATCAGCGCGGCGGCCGCGGTGACCAGGCCACCGGTGCGCTGGAGGCCCAGGGCGACGGCACGGGTGTTGTCGCCGTTGCGGTCGTACTCCTCCTTGATGCGGGAGAGCAGGAAGACCTCGTAGTCCATGGAGAGGCCGAAGGCCACGCAGAACATCATGATCGGCGTGGTGGCCACGATGCCGCCGGTGACGGTGAAGTCGCCGGTCAGCCACATCAGGTTGCCGTCCTGGAAGACCCAGACCATGGCGCCGAAGGTGGCGGTGAGGCTGAGCAGGTTGAGCACGAAGGCCTTCACCGGCATCAGCACGCTGCCCGTCATCAGGAACAGCAGCACGAACGTGGAGACGGCGATGAGCAGCAGCGCCCACGGCATGCGGTCGGTCAGCGAGGTCATCGTGTCCTTGAAGGAGGCGGCGGTACCCGCGACCTTCACGTCCTCGAACGGCGCCTTCGTGTCCCGGATGTCGCCGACCAGGTCCTGGCCCTCGTCGGTGTAGGAGCCGACCTCCGGGATCACCGAAAGCCAGGTGCCCTCGCCCTTCTCGTAGCGCTCGTTGATCGCGCCGGCCGGGGCGATCTGCTTGCCGTCCGTGTAGGAGCCGGTCAGGGCGTCGACGCGGGCGACGTTGTCGAGCTTGGAGAGCGTCTCGGCGTAGGCCGCGACGTTGGTCTCGCGGGCGGACGCGTCACCGGCGTTCTCGGCGACGACCATGAGCGGTTCCATCTCGCGGGCCGAGTAGTCCTCGACGAGGACCGTGCCCACCTGGTGTGCCTCGGCGTCCGCGGGCAGGGTGCGTTCGTCGGCGAGGTTGAGCTTGATGCCGAGGAACGGCGAGCCGAGGAGGAGCAGGATCACGATGACACCGGTGGCCAGCGGCAGCGGGCGGCGCATGACCAGGGTGGCGAGCTTGTGCCAGAAGCCGTTCTCGACGGCCGTCTCCGGCTTCCTGCGGTTCCAGGACCACTTGTTGATCCGGGTGCCGATGACCGCGAGCAGCGCCGGCAGCAGCACCAGGGCGGCGACCACCGCGAAGGCGACGACCGCGATACCGGCGTAGGCGAAGGAGCGCAGGAAGTACATCGGGAACAGCAGCAGCGCGGACAGCGAGAGCGCCACGGTGATCGCCGAGTACAGGACGGTACGGCCCGCGGTGCGCAGGCTGGTGGCGATGGCGTCGTTGACCTCGACGCCCTTCTTCAGCTCCTCCCGGTACCTGCTGACCACGAACAGGCTGTAGTCGATACCGAGTCCGAGCCCGAGCCCGGTGGTGAGGTTCATCGCGAAGACCGACACATCGGTCAGCTCCACCAGTACCCGCAGCACACCGAGCGCGCCGATGATGGCGACGATGCCGACGGCCAGCGGCAGCAGGGCGGCGATGACCCCGCGGAAGATGAAGACCAGCAGGATCAGGGTCAGCGGCAGCACCAGGGTCTCGGCGAGCGCGAGGTCCTCCTGGGTCTGCTCGTTCATCTCGGCGTACGCCTCGGCGCGGCCGCCGAACTGGATCTGCAGGCCCTCGAAGCCGTCCTCGTAGTGCGGGCGCAGCTTGGCCAGGTAGTCGTCGACCTCGTCCTCGTTGCCCTCCAGGTGGGCGAGGACCAGGGCGGAGTCGGACTTCTCGGCCTTCAGCGAGGGCGCCTTGTCCAGGGTCCAGTAGGAGGCGGCCTCCTGAACGCCGTCCTCGGCGCCGAGCTTCTCGGTCAGCGCGGCGCCCTTGGCGGCGGTGTCCGGGTCGTCGGCTCCCTTCGGGGTCTTCACGAGCAGCACGAGGTTGGGCTCACCGGTGCCGAACTTCTCGCTGAGGATCGCGTTCGCCTGCGTCGACGGGGCGTCGGGCACCTCGTAACCACCGGAGGACAGCTTGCTGTTGACGGCGCCGCCCAGTCCTCCGGCCACGACACAGAACAGCAGTCCCAGCCAGAGAACCAGCTTTCGGCGGCCGGTCGCCAAGGCGGCCAGCTTGTTGAACATGGGTATTCCTCCAGAAATGACGGGGCGGGGCAACGCCCCGATGGGGGGGATGTCTCCGCCCGTGCGCTCAGGCGGGGGTACGGGCGGCGGGGAGCCCGCGGCAGTCGACGCGGACGTGTCCTCCGGCCACGCAGTCGTGGTCGGCCAGCGATTCGTCGACGGACCGGTCCCAGGCAAGGAGCCGGTTGTGCACCGAGCCTCGGGTGAAGTCGGCGAACTCGGGATGGGTGGAGCGGTGGCGGGAGCCGAGGTACGCCAGCACGGGGTCCAGGAGCAGCCAGCGGCCGTCCTCGAACACCTCGGTCCAGGCGTGCTCGACCCCGACCAGACCGAGCAGGAAGCCGCGGCGGGTACGGGCGCGGACGCCCGCCTCCTCGGCCCACCGCTGCATCTGCCAGGCGGCGACGACGCAGTCCACGGCGCGGTGCTCGATCGCGGTGGCCGGGCGGGCCCTGAGGCTCTCGGGGACCCAGCCGTACTGGTACTCGCCGGAGACGAGCCGGTCGAGCAGGTCGTCGTGGATACGGCGGACGGTCTCGGTGCGCGGGGCGTCCCGGTGGCCGCAGGTGGTGACCGTGGCCAGCATCGAACCGGGCCTGCCCTCCTCCTTGGACCACTCCGTCAGCCGGCCCTCGTACAGCTTGGGCGCGGGTTCGGCGGGGACCGGGGTGGTGACGCAGCTGGTGCAGCCGGCGGCGTCGCAGGTGGCGGTGAGCCGGATCCGGGTGACGCGCTCGGTCAGCCACTGCTCGGGCTGCCCGGCCGCGAGCCGCATGCACTGGCGTTCGCCCAGCTCGGCCAGGGAGCGGCCGAGGCCGGACCGCAGCCCGAGGTTCATCACGTCGTGGTAGTCGTAGCGCAGCCCGTCGGGGGTGTCCTCGGCGGGGAATCCGGCACCGACCAGGTTCTCCAGGACGGCCTCGTCGATGGCGAGTTCGCGGGCCGCCTCCTCGTGGGAAAGCCGGGCGACGCGGAACTCCTCCGGCACCGCGACGAGGCGTTCCACCGCCGGGAGCCAGTTCAGCCAGAGTTCCGCCGCCGTGGTGGTCCGGCGCGGCGGGGCCAGGGTCATCGTTCCTCCCCTGCCGTCGCCGGCACCGGCAGATCGCCCGCGGCCAGCCGGCGCGCCACCTCCAGTCGCTTGACCTTCCAGGTGGCCGTGTGCGGGATGTCGTCCCAGCGGCACTGCACCGGCGCGGCGAGCTCGGGCAGGCCGGCGACCGCGCGGCGCCAGGCGGCGAGGTCCAGCGGAGCGTCGCCGCGGGTGACGACCAGAGGGATCGCGGGCCCGTCGGACATCGGGATGATCACGGCCTCGGTGAGCTGCGGCAGCGCTTCGAGGATGTCGTCCTCGGCCGCCAGCAGGCTCTCCACGCCGCTGCCCCGGTCGACGATACGGTCGAACAGGTGCAGACAGCCGCGGTCGCTGACCAGGCCGTAGTCGCCCATCGCCCACCAGCCGTCGACCCGCTGGTCGGGGGAGCCGAGATAGCTCGGGGTGACTCCGGAGGAGCGGGCGAAGATCTGGCCGGGGGTGCCCTTGGGGGCCTTGTCGCCCTCGTCGTCGAGGACGCGGATCTTGGTGTGGCCGAGAACGCCACGGCCGACGCAACGGCCGTCGTCACAGCGGCTCTTGAGCTTGTGGGACTTGACGGTGACGGGTCCGGTCTCGGTCTGGCCGTACGCCTGCATGTAGCGGGCGCCGGGCTTTGCCGCGCCGAGCAGGGTGCGGATGGTGCGGGGGTGGGCGGCGTCGAAGGAGCTGACGAACAGCCGTGTCTGCGCGAACAGTTCGGGCTGCCGCTCGGCCACCTCCTCCCAGCGGATGAAGGCGTTCGGGACGGTCTCCACGACGCCCGGGCGCACCGCGGCGAGCAGTTCGGCCGCGTTCTCGGGGGCGGTGTCGGTGAGGAAGCCCAGCGGCAGACCGAGCGCGAGGATGGCGAGCATCCCGGACATGCAGCGGGCGTGCACCGGCGACAGGCACATCAGGTAGGGGTCGCGCACCCGCAGCACCTTGCCGATAGTGATCTGCGGACGGGCGTGCCCGGCGAAACTGTGCACGGAGTGCAGCACCAGCTTGGGCACCCCGGTCGTGCCCGAGCTGTGGGTGACCAGCTGCGGGGTGTCCTCGCGGGGCACGACGGCGGGCGGGATGTCGCCGCGCTCCGCGTCCAGCAGGGAGAGTCCGTGCTCGCCGCGCTCCCCGACGTACCAGCGCGGCAGCGACGGGTCGACGGAGTCCAGCACGCCGGCCGCCTCCGTGGTGGCGTCGGTGAGGATGGCCGTGGGGGCGGCGCGCTCGGTCATGACGCCGAGCGCCTGGAAGCCGACGGCCGAGTGCACCAGCACCGGTACGGCGCCGATCCGGGCGCAGGCGAAGGCGAGCAGGGGTATGTCGAAGTTGGGCTGCTTGACGATCAGGATGCGCTGACCGTCCTTGACGCCTGCCCCGGAGAGCAGGGCCGCGGCCTCCTCGGCCAGGTCGGCGAAGGTGGCGTAGTCGAAGCGGCGGCCCGCCTGCGGGAACAGGTCGAGGGGGCGGTCGAGGCGGATCGGCACCGCGCCGTGGCGGCGGGCGGCCTCGGCGGGGGCGGTGGCCAGCGCGAGCCGGCGGTTCACGCGGGCCATCACGCACCCCCCGCCTTGGCCGTACGGCGCTCGATGTGCTCGGTGATGTGGGCGAGCAGCGCGTCGTAGGACGAGAACGCCTCGGTCGGCTCGTCCAGGTCCCACTGGATGCCGAAGGCGTCCTCGACGTCGGCGAGCAGGCGCATGAAGCCCGCCGACGCGAGTCCCAGGTTCCACAGCGACGCCGCACGGGCCGCCGGGTCGTCCAGCGGCAGCGGAGCGCCGACCGCGTTCTCCAGCAGGCCGCGCAGGTGCTCCGCGACCGTCGTGCTGTCGTACATGTCTCCTCCAGTGGCGGCCCGCGGGGTTACGCAGGCTCGGGGTTCTCGTCGTCGACGGACGGGTCAGGCTGCGACGGGGTGGACGACGCGGTCGTTGCCGCTGTTCTCCTGGAAGCCGCGCAGGGTGCGCAGGTAGTAGAGGAGGTACTCGGCCATCTCCTGCTCGCCGGTGGGCGCGTAGGAGGCGTCGGGGCCGCAGACGGCGGCGGTGTGGGTGAGGTCGAAGCGCTTGTCGTAGCGCAGGTAGGAGCGGTAGAAGTTCATGCCGCCGTCGAGGGCCTCGTCGATCGCGGTGAAGCCGTCCCGGTCGTCCACCCACAGCGGCTCGCGCAGGCCGATCAGCTCGAAGATCTGGGTGACCATGTCGCGGACCTTGGGGCCGTCGGAGTTGCCGAGGTGGAAGTACGTCTCCGGCGAGTCCGACAGCGAGATGGCGACCGCGTTGCGGGCGACGATGTCGACCGGTACGAGGTTGACGACGGTGTCGGGGTCGGCGAGCAGCCGCACCCGGGCGTGCGAGAGGAAGGTGCCGAGCTTGCGCGAGGCGGTCTTCTTGAAGACCAGCACCTGACGCGCGAAGCCGTACAGACCCGACCAGTTCAGCCCGTGCCGGGTGACGCTGTGGCCGATGACGACGGTGGGCCGCAGGATGCGGATCCGCATGTCCCCGGCGGCCGCCTCGACGAGGGCCTCGGCCCGCATCTTGGTCTGCTCGTAGCAGTTGTTGGCCACCGACTGGTCGGTCACCGGGCCCTCGGCGATGAGGTCGGTGCGCGAGCCGGCGACATAGGCGGTGGAGACGTAGTTGAAGGCGCGCGCGCCAAGCTTGCGGGCGAGGTCGAGGACGTTGGCGGTGCCCTGGACGTTCTGCGCCTCGATCTCGGTGCGGTACTCCTCCTCGTAGCGCAGCGAGGCGGCGCAGTGCCAGACCTCGTCGACGGGCGGCAGCGCGGTCAGGTCGGCTCCGCAGCCGTCGACGGTCATGTCGCCGTGCACGGCCACGGTCCGACGCAGGATCTCCGGGTGCAGGTCGGAGCGGCCGTAGCCGTCCGCCATCTCCGAGAGCGTCCTGTGCAGGCGCTGCGTGGCCTCGGAGTCGTCCTTGCCGCGGACCAGTGCGATGACGGGGTCGTCGGTCTTGTCGAGGAGTTCGAGGACCACGGCTCCGCCGACGAAGCCGGTGGCCCCGGTCAACAGACGTGTTGTCATGAGTGCTTGTCTCCAGCGTCGGGACGTGGTGTGCGTCGATGTGGTGCTGCGGTGGTGCAGCGGGTGGGTCGGGTTGGGGGTGCGGGCGGGATGACCTTGCGTCGGCGCGGGCGGCGCGGAGGGGGGCCGGCGGATCCGGGATCTCCGGGCCCCGGCCGCCCCCGTCCCGCCCGTCCTGCTACGCGGCGCCGGTGACCGGGGTGGCGGTCTCGGCCGCGCGTCGCGCCTCCAGCTCGTGTACGAACTCGGAGACGGCCTTCTGGAAGCCCTGTGGGTCGTCGAAGAACGGCACGTGCCCGGCGTGCTTGAGGGTGACCTCCCGGCTGTCCGGGATGCGGTTGAGGGCGTCCTCGATGACGGACGCGCTCCAGGCGAAGTCGCCGTCGCCGTTGATGATCAGCGTCGGGGCGGCGAGGCGGGCGAGCTCCTCGGGGTCGTCCTCGATCTCCAGGGAGGCGAGCAGGTTCTCGCGGATGGAGCCGACGGAGAGCAGGGACAGGAAGTTGTCCTTGAGCGCCAGGTAGGCCGCGGTGCCGCCCTCGTGGATCATCTGGTCCGGGAAGACCAGCGGGTAGAGGTGGCCGAACAGCTGCTGGGTGCCGCCGGACTCCAGGCTGGCGAGCCAGGAGCGGCTGACCAGCTTGCGGCGCAGGGTGCCGTTGGGCGAGAACGCCGGGCCCACCAGGACCAGCCCTGCCACGCGCTCGGGGTACTTGAGCGCGAACTCCCGGGCGATGAGGGTGGATATGGACGTGCCGACCAGGTAGGTCTTCTCGATGCCGAGGTGGTCCAGCAGCCGGCGCACGTCCTCGACGTGGTCCATGAACTGGACCGGCTCGGGACCCGGGTTGGAGGCGCCCTGGTTGCGCAGGTCGTAGTGGACGAGCCGGAAGTCGTTGGCCAGCTCGGTGGTGAAGTTCCGCCAGATCGGGCTGACGATGTAGAAGTTGTTCAGCAGGGTCACCGCCGGGCCCTCGCCGCTGTCCTCGTAGTACAGCTCCCCGCCGCCGGGCAGGGCGAGCGCGGAGTGGTTGAGGTAGCGGACGTCGAGCTGGCCGAACTGCTGGTCCGTCATGGGGTCTCCTTGGATGGTTCGTTCCGTCGCCGCTGTCCAGACTCCGACGGCCCGTTCAACACCCGCCCAAGGCGTGTCCAAGAGCGGGAAAACATGCTGGTCAGAGCCGTTTTTCGGGGGTCGTGCGGGGCGCTGGTGCGGACGATCGGGAAAGGCTGGAAAGGGGTCATGTGGCGGGAGTCACCGGGCGCCGCCTCGGCGGACCGGGGACCGGGCCGTGCGGGCGGGCCGGGAGCAGCCCGCGGCGGACGGCGCCGGCGACGTACGGTCGGCCGGCGTCGGGACCGGCCGTGTCGGTCCGGCCGGCTTCGGGACCGGCCGTGTCGGTCCGGCCCGCGTCCGACCACGCGGAGTCGGTCCGGCCGGCGCAGCCACCAGCCGCGTGCGCGAGGACGGCGGTCCGGCCGGCTTCGGGACCGGCCGTGTCAGTCCGGCCCGCGTCGGGACCGCCCGCGTCGGTCCGGCCCGCGTCCGACCACGCGGAGTCGGTCCGGCCGGCGCAGCCACCAGCCGCGTGCGCGAGGACGGCGG
>NZ_JAVRBF010001507.1:0-235 GCF_032436805.1 Streptomyces sp. P17
TGCAACTTGGCCAGCTGTGCTCCCAGGCAATAGTGGATGCCATAGCCCAACGATAAATGCGCGCGGGCATTCTTGCGGCGGATATCGAAGCGATCCGGATGTTCGAAGACCGCTTCATCGCGGTTGCCGGAACCGAGAAGCAGCAGCAGATTGGATTTTTCCGGGAGACTGACGCCGCCGATGCTGGTTGCAGAATTGACACGCCGCCGCCACGCCACGATCGAGGGCGTGAATC
>NZ_JAVRBF010001508.1:0-235 GCF_032436805.1 Streptomyces sp. P17
CAAAACAGCTTCCCGGTAAAGGCGGTTAAATCGTTTCTAAACGATATCATTTTGCAACGAGGTAAACCCCAACAGATCCGAGTAGATAATGGCCCGGAGTTCACAAGCAAAGTGTTTACTACATGGTGTACTGGTCAATCGATCATCATAAAGCATATCCAACCTGGAAGATCCATGCAAAACGCCTACATCAAGCGGCTGAATAGGACCTATCGCGAAGATGTGCTTGATGTCT
>NZ_JAVRBF010001509.1:0-235 GCF_032436805.1 Streptomyces sp. P17
TGCACCTGCTGTTGGTCGCGGTGGTCTTCGTTCTCCTGTTGGTGGTTCCACCGAGAATATGATTACCCACTATGCACGCATGTACGGTATTGATCCGAGCGTGGCATTGAAGGTCGCTAAAAGCGAAGGTGGTCTTGGTGATCATATTCAGTCTAACGTCAAAAAGAACGGACGGCGTGAACCGTCTTACGGTCCATTCCAGCTTCTCGTAGGTGGTGGCAATACTGGCTTTCCG
>NZ_JAVRBF010001510.1:0-235 GCF_032436805.1 Streptomyces sp. P17
CCCCCGCCGCTCCGTTCACCCCCAAGCCTGCAGACGTCCGCTGCTTCGATGTGACTGTCGCTCTGACGTGTGGTATGCGGACCGGGGGGTGCGGGTGGCCGCGCTGCTGCCCTCGCCCGTCCCCGCCACGGCCGTGGTGGAGCCCGTACGCAGCTCGGCAGAGCGGCGTGTAGGGACAGCGTGGCTGCGCTCCTGGGGGGGGGGGCGGGGGGGCCGGGGGGGGGACGCGGGGGGG
>NZ_JAVRBF010001511.1:0-235 GCF_032436805.1 Streptomyces sp. P17
GTTTTTTGTCCCGCTGCTGCTTTTTCGGCAAGAGGCGCCAAGCCCAGTTGCTGTAATTGTTGTTGTAAAAACTGTGCTTCATTACGTAGTGTGGCAGGGCTGACGAGCTGCCATCTCGCATCGAGTTGAGTATAACCATCATGCTGGATCAACTGCTGCACTTTCGGAATAATTCGGAGACTAGCCTCTTTTGCTGATACTAGTGCTGCACTATTGTGTTGTAGATGCCGTTCAT
>NZ_JAVRBF010001512.1:0-235 GCF_032436805.1 Streptomyces sp. P17
TGCCTCTGAAGATGATATGCAAGGATTCTGTCTTTAGCTGCCCTGAGCGCCTGCCGTTCGCTGCTGTCTTCGGGTATCCAGTCCCAAGGTTTTTCTGTTTTCAGCGCCTTTTCGACTGCATTAGCTTCCTCTTCACCCAACTCAAAATCGGCTAGGGCGGGTAAATACCGATCAACCATCGTTTCTGTCGGCCTTGCGTATGTGGCGATCGACCTTTCCAATAAGGTCGCGAACT
>NZ_JAVRBF010001513.1:0-234 GCF_032436805.1 Streptomyces sp. P17
TTTGGTGCCCAGGGTGTGCCATCCGGGGCTTCGCCCGCAATGAACCGCTGTTTGGTAGACTCAAGGAGCAACTCGCCCAAATCATCCATCACCAACGTCATATCTTCCATCGCCGCCGCCAGCGCGTCCAGCGTGGCCGAGACTTCGTCGTCCGTGATCGCAATGGTGATCGTGGTCATCTGGAACCCTCTTCATTTCGCGCCGCCGCAGCATTATATTGACGATGAAAGCCGG
>NZ_JAVRBF010001514.1:0-234 GCF_032436805.1 Streptomyces sp. P17
TCACCGAGCTTCCTTGAAACTGATAATACTTTTGATGGCGATATTAAAATATTCTGGAACTCTCCCGATTTAAAATTTACATCCTCAAACTTTTCTTTCCAAATGCCAACTCCCCATGCTGAATATGCTTTCAAGCATAGGTTATCTGTTGGATTGACATTTTTATAATTTATTGGGTAATTGTAACCACATACTGAAAATACAGTTTCATCATTTTCAAACTTGTCCAAATTA
>NZ_JAVRBF010001515.1:0-234 GCF_032436805.1 Streptomyces sp. P17
CGGCTCGTCCAGGCCCGGGCGTGATCATGGCCATGCACCGAACATTGGCTCGCACAGTTGCAGGCGCTGAACGCCATCCGTGACGCGGTCGTCGCTTGCTGATCCGAGGCTCCCCAGGCGGCGTAACCGCCAAAGCTGCGAACCGGCGACCAGTCCGGCATTGCCGGCGGCGGGACGGCTTCGTCGAGCGACTTGAAGTCGCCGGCGCCATAGACCACCTTGCCGCCAACGATG
>NZ_JAVRBF010001516.1:0-234 GCF_032436805.1 Streptomyces sp. P17
GATCGCGGGAGAGAGTTTCACCGGGACGCTCGCGGATGTGCCGTGGGGTGCCCAGTGCGGCCATGTGCTGACTGTGGCTGACGGCACGCTGCTGCTGCTCGCCTGCGGAGATGCCCGCGTCAGCCGCGCGCTTAACACCGCGCGCGAGCCGCGCGACACGCTGGTGTTCGAGGACGTAACGCCGGTTGCCATGACCGCTTTGCCGGCGTTTCTGCCGCCCGATCTGCCGCGATT
>NZ_JAVRBF010001517.1:0-234 GCF_032436805.1 Streptomyces sp. P17
GGGCAAGCCTGAGGCCATGTACGACCAGATCAAGGAGTTCCTGTGAGTAACAGCAAGGAAGCATTGCGCCTCTACAAGGCGACCGTGACCGTAGAGGGTCACACCGAGGAGGTACCTGTGTGGGCCGAAGACCTCGATAAGGCCCTGGAGCAATCCGAGGCTGAGTACGGCGAAGTAGACCGGGTGCGCCCAGTGGTGGCCGCATGAAGGCCGGTCTGATCATCAACTGGCGCG
>NZ_JAVRBF010001518.1:0-234 GCF_032436805.1 Streptomyces sp. P17
GTAACAGTAGACCGCTAGACCAGATGGGGACGGGCTGTTCTTTTTCATGCGAATCCATGGTGGGTGCGGAGCGATTGGCCGTTGTGGCGCATTGATCGATTGAGGGCATCACCCCACGGCGCACGCACCGCTTGGCTTGAGCTGGGGCAGGTTGCGGGGCATGTAGGCCGGCAGGGAGCTGACGCAGGGATGGATTACAGGACGGATCACCATCGGGCCAACGCAATGGGCTCT
>NZ_JAVRBF010001519.1:0-234 GCF_032436805.1 Streptomyces sp. P17
TTAATTAAGTCCTTGTCAGATAACTGCTCAATAGACTTGATTTTGATGTGTCTGAATAATTTACCTGTCCCTTCGAGTAGACTTTTTGGGTCAGGAAGTTCCGCACCATAGTTAAATCCCAAATTTACATGATTGGTTGCAGGCATTATCCAGCAAAAATGTTCTGTTTTTTTCTTTACTCCGGTTCCAAATCCAGTATTTTTTTGTTTCACCCAAACAACCTCTACAACATTT
>NZ_JAVRBF010001520.1:0-234 GCF_032436805.1 Streptomyces sp. P17
ATAATAAAACGACGCCAGTGTTTATCGCGCACGGTACGCAAGATCCTGTGGTGCCACTGACTGCTGGCCAGCAGGCTTTTCATACTTACAAAGCCGCAGGTTTTAATGTGAGTTGGCGCGATTACCGCATGCCGCACAGTGTTTGTGCCCAAGAAATTGATGAAATCAGCCGTTTTATCCAAAGTCGGCTGCTTGCTAAGGTCGAGGACTAATTTTATGCAACGTATCCGTATT
>NZ_JAVRBF010001521.1:0-234 GCF_032436805.1 Streptomyces sp. P17
TGCGAGTCCGAAGCGTATGACATTCTTATCCAAGATGAGATAAGTGGCCCGACGATATTCGGTATCTACGTAAAGGAGTCGGATCGTTGCCATTTTCATTCCTCGAAAAGAAAGCGAGGAGTCTTTTGACTCCCCGCCCATTATTCCCCAGGCTGTTACTGGTTATTCAGCGGACGAACCGCCGCCGTCGCCGTCGCTGCCGCCACCATCCGAGGTGCCGCTGTCCGATCCGGA
>NZ_JAVRBF010001522.1:0-234 GCF_032436805.1 Streptomyces sp. P17
CTTCGTCTTCTTCTTGGCCAGCTCGGCGATATCGGCGCCCTTCTTCTGCTCCGCGACCTCCTGCGTGTCCTCGTCCTCGGTCTCGACCAGGATGTGGCGGGCATGGACCTCCTGCTCGCCGGAGATCTGCCTGGCGGCGTCGTCGTAGACCTTCTTCATCGCCTCGTCGGTCGCGGCTTCCTTGCCCTGCTTGCCGAGCAGCGCGTCCATCAGGAGCCGGTCATGGGAGAAGGC
>NZ_JAVRBF010000104.1:0-17841 GCF_032436805.1 Streptomyces sp. P17
AAGAGGTCCTGGTTGTTCAGGTCAATTCACGGATTCCCACCCGCCCGCAACGATCAGTTTGTTCACGGGCTCTGAGGGACGAGGCCCATCGCGTCGCCGAAGCCGCGGCTTCCGCCGCGAAGGCCGCCGGATACACGGTTGACCCGGCTGAGCCGCATCCCGCGGATCATCGTGGACGAAGTCGGCTGCATCCCCTTCGAGCCCGAAGCCGCGAGCCCGTTCTTCCAGTTCATCCCGGGCCGAGACGAACGCGCCTGCGTGATCACCACCAGCAAGCCCTTCGGACGCTGGGAGAGGTCTTCGGCGACGGCACCGCCGCCGCCATGATCGACCGGCTCGTCCACCACGCTGAGGTGATCTCCCTCAAGGGCGACTCCTACCGCATGCGCGGCCGCGACCTCGGTCGAGCGCCGCAGACACCCCTGGTCTCAGCCGGCTCATCCCGTTGTCCCCGGGCCGCAGGATCCAGTTGATGGCGCCGAGAACGAGGCCCGATTGCTGAACCGCTCGCGGACGCGGCCGTGGCCCGTCGACGTACGCGTCAGCTGCCCCGAAGAGCTACCGCCAGCGTCAGTTCAAGGACCCGGTGTGGCGATGCGAGATCCGGAAACAGCTCCCGCAGCTGCGACATCCGGTACCGGACGGTCTGGGGATGGACGAACAACTCCGCCGCCACCTCGTCCCGCCTGCCCTGGTGCAGCAGCCACGCCCGCAACGTCTCCTCCAGCCGCCGTGCGGTCGCTGCGGGCAAGGTCCGCAACGGTGCGAGGGCTCGGGCACGCAGGTCCGCGTATGCGTCCACGTCGGCGCTCAGCACCAGCTCGGGCAGGTGGTCCTCGGTGTCGCGAATATCAGAGGAAAGAGAGCGCGCGCGTACGGCTCGTGCGTACGAGGCGGACGCACGAGTCCATGGCCGGGACGGGCCGACCACGGTGGTGCGGTCGGTCAGCTGCCGCAGGAGATGTGATCGGTCGGCATCGGGGACGAGCAGCACACCGGTGGCGTCCGGCAGATCGTCGAGGACGAGGGTGCTCGGGTCGAGCGCGCGGTAGGCAGGCCGGGCCTGGGCGGCGGGCAGCAGGACCGCCGTCAGCGAAACCGGAGGCTGCCACCCGGCCCGTTGAGCAGAGGCCAGCAGCACGTCCGGGCTCGCACCGGCGAGGAGGTCTCGGGCCAGGTGCTCCAGGTGGCGCTCCTGGTCCCTGCCCCGGGCGGCCAGTTCGTCGGCGTGGCCCGCGGCGCTCGCGGCGGAGAGCTCGTCGATGTAGGCGAAGGTCAGCTCGGCGAACTTGGCGACCTCGGCGGCGGGCAGACCTGCGGGTACGGCACCCGCGGCCAGGCATCGCCAGGCCACGCGGGCGCCGACGCGGTAGGCGCTGAGCAGGGCGTCCATCGAACGGCCGTCGCGCACCTCGCCGCGGCCCAGCTCGTAGGCCGCGTCACCGGCGTCGCCGCCTGTGGCCTTCCCGCTCGCGAGGTCCAGGTAGTGCCCCAGGGCGGTGCGCACGGCTCGGCGGATGGTGGCGCCCATGTGGCCCGAAAGGGCGTTGGCGTAGGGCGGGACCTCGTCGATGATCGCCTGGACGACCTCGTCGGCGGTGCTCTTCAGTGCTGCCCGCAGTGCGGTGACCGTCGTCTCACCCAGGGCCAGTTCGCTGGCCCTTTGGATTGCATGGCTCATGTTTTTGTTCCCTGCGAACAATTCAGCCGACCAGATTCACATCCTGCGGTCAGGACCTTACGCCTTCAGGCGCAGCATGCTGGAGTCATGACGAGTGCAGCCCTCCGCAGCAGGGCGTGGAAACTGCTGGAGATGGTCACGACGCCGCTGCTGCCGTCGGACTACCTCGACCTGGTGAGCCCGCTGCGTGCGGGCGCTGACCTGCGGGGGCGCATCGAGGCCGTGCACCCCGAGACGGGTGACGCCGCGACCATCGTGATCAGGCCGGGACGGGGCTGGCGCGGCCACACCGCCGGTCAGTACGTGCGGATCGGGGTCGACGTCGACGGGGTGCGCCTGTGGCGTGCCTACTCCCTCACCTCGCCGACAAACCGCCAGGACGGCCGCGTCACGATCACCGTGAAGGCGATCCCGGACGGCAAGGTCAGCAACCACCTGGTCCGCAGGGCGAAACCGGGCACGCTGATCCAGCTCGACCAGGCGACCGGTGACTTCGTACTGCCGCAGGCCAAGCCCGCCAAGGTGCTCTACCTGACCGCCGGCAGCGGCATCACGCCCGTCATGGGCATGCTGCGCGACACCGAATTCGACGACGTCGTCATGGTCCACTGCGCGCCCCAGCCGCACGACGTGATCTTCCGCAACGAACTGCATGACCTGGCCGCGGACAAGAAGCTGCAGCTCATCGAGGTGCACACCGACACAGACGGCATGCTCGACATCGCCCGTCTCGACGAACTCGTGCCCGACTGGGCCGAGCGCGAGACCTGGGCCTGCGGGCCCGCGGGCCTGCTCGATGCCGCCGAAGAGCACTGGATGGAGCATGGCGTCCCAGAGCGCCTGCACACCGAACGCTTCCGCCCCAGCATCGTCGTCGCCGGCAACGGCGGCGAGGTCACGTTCAGCGCCACCGGCAAGACCGTCGACGCGGATGGCGCAACGCCGTTGCTGGACGTCGGCGAAGAGGCCGGCGTGCTCATGCCCTCCGGGTGCCGCATGGGCATCTGTTTCGGCTGCATCACGCCGCTCAAGGCGGGCGCCGTCCGCGACCTGCGCACCGGCGACATCACCGAGGCCGAACCGGGCGTCCTCATCCAGACCTGCGTGTCCGCCGCCGCGGGCCCCTGCGACATCGAACGGTAGGAGCACCTTGACCGCCATCGACCCCACCGCCCACCTGACCGCGGAGCAGATCGAGGAGCTCGGCCGCGAGCTGGACGCGATCCGCGACGAGGTGATCGCCGGCCGCGGCGAGAAAGACGCCGCCTACATCCGCAAGGTCATCGCGGCGCAGCGCAAGCTCGAGCTGGCCAGCAGGGGCGTACTGCTGTTCTCGTTCTTCCCTCCCGCGTGGCTGATCGGCACCGCCGGGCTGTCCGTGGCGAAGATCATGGACAACATGGAGATCGGTCACAACGTCCTGCACGGCCAGTGGGACTGGATGCGGGACCCGAAGATCCACTCCAGCACCTGGGATTGGGATCATGTCTCGCCGGCCGACCAGTGGAAGCACTCGCACAACGAGCTGCACCACACGTACACCAACGTCCTCGGCAAGGACAACGACCTCGGCTACGGCATCATGCGCGTCGACGAGGACCAGAAGTGGCACCCCTTCCACCTCGGCCAGCCGCTGTGGAACTTCCTCAACGCCTGCTTCTTCGAGTACGGCATCGCAGCGTACGACCTGGAGCTGGGCAAGAACCTGAACAAGCGCCGCCGCAAGGACCCGGAGTTCCGCGCGCAGGCCAGGGCCGTGGGCCGCAAGATCCGCAAGCAGGTGCTCAAGGACTACGTGATCCACCCGCTGCTGTCGGGCCCGTCGTTCTTCCCCACACTCGCCGCCACGTTCACCGCCAACCTGGTCCGCAACCTCTGGTCCCACTCGGTCATCATGTGCGGGCACTTCCCCGAGGGCGTACAGGTCTTCGAGCGCCGGTCGATCAAGGGCGAGACGCGCGGCCAGTGGTACCTGCGCCAGATGATGGGCTCGGCGAACATCAGCGGCAGCAAGGCCATGCACTTCATGACCGGCAACCTCTCGCACCAGATCGAGCACCACCTGTTCCCGGACCTGCCGAGCAATCGGTACGCCGAGGTCGCGGTGAAGGTGCGCGCGTTGTTCGAGAAGTATGAGCTGGAGTACGTGACCGGGCCGCTGCCCAAGCAGGTGTTCTCCGCGTGGCGCAAGGTCGTCCGGCTCTCGCTGCCGAACAAGAAGCCCAAGGTCAAAACGCCGGACCGCGAGCAGGAGCTCGTCGCGGCCTGATTCCCGGTCTTGGTTCAGATCCTTCGGTTGTACCGGCGGCACCGCCGGGTTCGGTCAGATCCGTTGCCGACGGTGGATGCCCGCGACATCAGACCGTACGCCACGGGATCCGGGAACCCGGTGTCCGGCTGCGCTGCCTGGCTGGGTGCCAGGAGATTTGTGTTCGAGTGAGGCCGACTTCGACAAGATCAAGGTGGTTTGCGCGACCGCCATGCCATGGGAGGCGCCGACGTTCCGCCACTGTGTGAAACTGCCGCCCCTCCTCCGTCCGTCCCACCCCTTGCTTCATCTATCGAATCTCGATAGATTCTGATCGTGATTCGATGGAAGGATGGGGCATGGGGAAGCTGACCGTGCGTGCGCTGCGCGCCCTGCTCGTGGTGGTGCTCGCCGGCACCGTGTTCGTGCAGGCATTGATGGTGTGGGTATTGGTCAGCGGGAGCGACCCGGAGGACGGGTCGCTCCCGCTGACCGCGCTGCGCGTGATCACGATCCTGGGCATGGTGTCGGTCCAGGTCGCCCTGGCCTGCGTATGGCGGCTGGTGACGATGGTGCGACGCGGAACCGTGTTCTCCCACGCCGCCTTCCGGTACGTGGACGGCGTGATCGGCGCGATCGTGGCGGCTGCCCTCGTGTGGTTCGCGGTCACCGCCGTCAACGCGCCGGACCAGCGGGACGACCCGGGCGTCACCGTCATCATGGGCGGGGTTGGCGTGGCCATCCTGGGGGTCGCGCTCATCGTGCGCGTGCTGCGGATGCTACTCGCCCAGGCCGTCGCGCGCGACGTCGAAGCGGCGCAGATGCAGGCCGAGTTGGACGAGGTGATCTGATGCCCATCGCCGTCGACATCGACGTGATGCTGGCCAAGCGGAAGATGTCCGTGGGCGAGCTCGCGGACCGGGTAGGGATCACACCCGCCAACCTGGCGGTACTCAAGAACGGCCGCGCCAAGGCGGTACGCTTCGCGACCCTCGCCGCGCTCTGCGAGGTGCTCAAGTGCCAGCCGGGCGACCTGCTGCGCTGGGAGGCCGAGGGCGCCGCAGCCGACTGACGCGCCCCTCCAAGATCATGGAGTTCTCGACGCCCGAGGCCGGCTTCGACGACGGCGCGGCCGAACGGGCTCGCGAGTTCGGCGAGACGCGCGCAGTCGGCGTCACCCAGCGCGGCGTAGGCGGGAAGGGCCAGGTGGTCGGTGCGGTCCTCGATGTGCTGGCGGAGGGTCGCGCCTGTCGGGCTGAGGGAGTCTCGGTCGAGGAGGCCTTGCTTGCGCAGGCGCTCCTCGGCAGCGGCCCACTCCTCCTCGGGCCATGCGCGGCTGGCCTTGAGGAAGTCGACGGGAACCTCACCGTTGGCGGCGTGCAGAATCAGGGCCTCCAGGCCCCCGACGCCCTCGCTCAGCAGGCACGCGACTTGGCCGTCTCCGCGGACTCCCGGAGAAGTGTCTGGGCGTGCCACAGCTGCAGTACCGGCTCCTGCGGCCAAGACAGTGCGGCATGCGCGGCGAACAGCGGGCGGCCCTGCGCATGTTCGCGGGCAGCGTCGGCGGCCCGGCGGGTCAGTGCCAGCACCTCGTCCAAGTGGGGAAACTCGTGGATTCCCGCCCGTCGCAGGGCTTCGCCCGCCGCGGCATACCGCGCGTCCAGCACCTGCTGCGGGGTCGTGGTGTCCCAGGCCCCGTCGACTGCCTTCCGTACGCATTCGGGGTGGAAGTTGTAGAAGGTCGATATGACCAGGTCGGCGGATGCCGGGCCGAACGCGGCGCTCCGGGAGGTGAAGTACCCGGCCCGACCGCTCAGGCCGAGGTTCGCGTACCGTCGCCTTGCCTCGGGGGCGAAGTAGATCATGGCGTGGACGGGCTCGAGGCGGCGCCAGGCCGCACGCGCAGTCTCCACGGGGTTACCTCTTCTCAGGGCCGACGACAGGGTTCTCGCTGCCGCTTCAGTGCTTCCCGTGCGCTCGGAGATGGTCGAGCAGCAGGCGGCTCAGCGTTTCGGACGCCTCCTCGGGGATCCAGTGGCTGACGCCCTGGAGGGTCTCGAGCCGGTACGGCCCGTTCACCCATCGCTCGGTCTCCTGCGCGGCTGTCGCGCCGAACGCGCTGTCGTCCGTGCTTCAGACGTACAGCGTGGGCACGTCGATGATCCCGATCGCGCGTTCGGGGCGGCCGGCCCCGTACCAGTTCAGCGCGACGGTGAGAGCGCCCGGCTGGGACAGGTGGCGCACGTAGGCGTCCGCACTGTCCTGCGGGACCTTTCCGGCGTAGAAAGCGCGAAGCTCTCGGGCATCGTCGGCGAGCATGCGCTCCTCGGTCGCGGGAGTCTCGCGCCAGTCGATCATGTAGTGAGAGCGTCTGCGCTGATCCTGGTCGGTGCGCAGGGTGGTGGCCAGAGCACCGGGGTGCGGGGTCGAGACCACCGTCAGGGTGCGTACGCGGCCGGGGTGGGCGTCCGCGGTCCACCAGGCCACCGCGCCTCCCCAGTCGTGGCCGACCAGGTCGAACGTGGCCCAGCCCAGTTCCTCCGTGATCGCGACCGCGTCGTCGACGAGAAGGCTGATGCGATAGTCCTCGGGCTGCTGTGGGCGGGCGGCGGGGGAGTACCCACGCTGGTCGGGTGCCACCAGCCGGTAGCCGTGTGCGGCCAACGCCTCGATCTGCCGCCGCCACACCAGCCCGGTCTCCGGGAAGCCGTGCAAGAGCAGTACCGGGCGGCCCTCGGGCGGACCCGCTGCGATCGCGTCGAATACGCCCGCAGCCGTGGAGATGTTCAGCTGAGTCACGATCCGCCCCTTCGTACCGACTGGTCGGTACCTTTCAGGTGTGAGGGTGGACTGTCAAGGGTCCACGCTGATTGAACTTGACGCCGGATTCATCTATAACCAGTCGGAAGGCCGACCCCTGTCACCCCGGTAGGCGTTCGGCACCGCCTACCGGCAGTCGGGCCCGGCTCGCGGAGCTCGGAGTTCAGGCCCAGGTCCCCGCAGCCCGGACGAACCGGACCAACAGCAAACAGTGAGGCGACATGAGGGAAGCAGTCATCGTTTCGACGGCACGGACGCCGATTGGCAAGGCGTACCGCGGCGCGTTCAACGACACCCAGGCGCAGGAACTTGCCGCCCATGCCCTTGCGCACGCGGTGCAGCGCGCCGGGCTCGAGGGCGGCGAGGTCGAGGACGTCATCCTCGGCTGCGCCGTGCCGCAGGGATCCTCCGGTGTCAATGTCGCGCGTCAGGCCGTTCTGCGTGCCGGACTTCCGGACACCGTGTCGGGGATGTCGATCGACCGGCAGTGTTCGTCGGGCCTCATGGCGATCGCGACGGCCGCCAAGCAGATCGTCGGCGACGGTATGCAGATCGCTGTCGGCGGCGGTGTCGAGTCGATCTCCCTCGTGCAGAACGACCACATGAACACCCACCGCATGACGGATCCCTGGCTGGTCGAGCGCAAGCCGAGCATCTACCTACCGATGCTGCACACGGCGGAGATCGTCGCCGAACGCTACGGCGTGAGCCGCGAACGACAGGACGAGTTCGCGCTGATGTCACAGCAGCGCACCGCGGCGGCGCAGGAGGCCGGCCGGTTCGACCAGGAGATCGTCGCGCTCGACAGCGTCAAGAAGGTCCTGGACAAGCAGTCCGGCGAGGTGCGGGACGAGGCCGTGACCCTGACCCGGGACGAGGGCAACCGCGCGTCGACGACGCTCGAGGGCCTGGCCGGATTGGCGCCGGTGCTGCCCGACGGTCAGGTGACCGCGCAGTCCAGCGTCACGGCGGGCAACTCCTCGCAGCTGTCGGACGGGGCCTCGGTGTCGGTACTGATGGAGTCGAAGGAGGCCGAGCGCCGCGGGCTGGAACCGCTGGGCGTCTACCGGGGGATGGCCGTTGCCGGTTGTGCGCCGGACGAGATGGGCATCGGGCCGGTGTTCGCGATTCCGAAGCTGCTGAAGCAGCACAACCTCACCATCGACGACATCGGCCTGTGGGAACTCAACGAGGCGTTCGCTTCCCAGGCGCTGTACTGCCGGGACGAACTGCACATCGACCCGGAGCGGTTCAACGTCAACGGCGGCGCCATCTCGGCGGGGTCATCACCTCCAGTGTGCTGCGGGCTTTCACCGACTTCGGCGCCTCGCTCGGCGGCGACCCGCGCCTGCCGCTGGACCTCCTCGGCCGGGACGAGGCATCACGCACCCTCCTGGCCGACCACGAGTGCGGCAGTATCGACGCCCGAGCCTTCGAGCGAGGATTCGCCGAACGGCTCCGTGCCCACGGTGCCGACGTGGCGGCCGAGGGGCTCACGGCCCGCATGCAGGCGGGAATGTCGATCGACCGGGACATGCTCGCGCTGCTCGGTGATCTCCGCGCCGCCGGCCGCTCCGTCGCGCTCGTGTCCAATTCGTTCGGTACCGGAACCTACGACGGCGTCGACCTCGCCACTGTGGCGGATGTGGTCGTCATCTCCTCCGAGGTCGGGATCCGTAAGCCCTCCCGGCGGATCTACGAGATCGCCTGCACACGCCTCGGCGTCGCCCCCGAGGAGTCAGTCATGATCGACGATCTGCAGCAGAACCTGGACGGAGCGGCACGGATCGGAATCGGGGGCGTACTGCACACCAGCGCCGCCGACACCCGCCGCCAACTTGCCGAACGCTTCGGGATCACCGCCTGACGAGCCACCGCCCGAGGACTTGACGCCGAAGCGAGGACAAGTCAACTCGGTGCGTCGCTGCCGGGGGAGATCGCCCGGGCCTTCGAGGCCCGTTTCGGCTGCACCATCCTGGAGGGGTACGGGCTCACCGAGACCACCGCGTTCGGCACCTTCAACGACATCGTCCGCGGTGGCAAGACCGGGTACACCGGCCGGGCCGTCCCGGGGCTGCAGGTCCAGGTGCGCGACTGTGACGGCAACGCGTGCCCGCCGGGCACCGTCGGCGAGGTCCACATCAAGGGGCCCACGGTGATGCGCGGCTACTGGAACCGTCCCGTCGACACCGCCGCGGCCATCTCATCCGACGGCTGGATGCGGACCGGCGACCTCGGTGAGACCGACACGGACGGCGACCTTCGCATCGTCGACCGCATCAAGGACCTCATCATCCGCGGCGGTTACAAGGTCTACCCCGGCGAGGTCGAGGAAGTTCTTTACGAGCACCCAGACATCGTCGAGGCGGCCGTCATCGGCGTTCCCGACGACCACTACGGCGAGGAGGTCGCCGCGCTCATCGCGGCCCGGCCCGGTGCGGAACTCGGGGCCGCCGAGGTGTCCAGTTGGGCGCGAGAGCGGCTGTCCGCGTACAAGATCCCGCGCATCGTCCGGTTCGTCGACGCGCTGCCCAAGGGCCCCACCGGGAAGATCCTCAAGCGGTCCGTCGACCGTACGGCTCTGAGTCGCGACAGCGCCGTGGGTGACGTTGCCGCCGGCCGCCCCTGAACCCGGAAACCAGGACATCAGCCTGTCCCGTCTGCCCTCTTGGGATTTATGACTGTGGCGTCGCATTCAAGTAAAGTCCCGGGGATGGAGACCACTGCGCCCGAGGAGACCGACAGCGAGCAGGCACCGCCCGTGGCGCCCTTCTCGCAGCTTCGCGAGCTGCCCACGACGCAGCGCGGAGCGCGGACCCGGGCCGCTTTGGTGAAGGCCGCGCGCAAGGTGTTCGAACGGGAGGGCTACCTCGACACCCGCCTGACCGACATCACCAAAGAGGCCCGGTGCGCGGCGGGGTCCTTCTACACCTACTTCGCCAACAAGGAAGAGGTGCTTGCCGCCGTCCTCCTGGAGGCGCAGGAGGACATGATGCATCCCGGCATGGGCCGGGTGCAGGGGGCCGACGATCCCTATGCGGTGCTGGAGGCGAGCAACCGCGCTTATCTCGCGGCATACAAGCGGAACGCGAAG
The DNA here is from genome assembly GCF_032436805.1 of Streptomyces sp. P17. NCBI lineage: Bacteria > Bacillati > Actinomycetota > Actinomycetes > Kitasatosporales > Streptomycetaceae > Streptomyces > Streptomyces sp. P17. The sequence goes on from NZ_JAVRBF010000104.1 coordinate 9,844, forward strand.
CTGATGGCGCTGCTTGAGCAGGTCGCCCAAGTGGAGCCGGAGTTCCGTGAGTTCCGCAGGCGGCGCGGGGACGCGTTCATCCGCCGTAACGCCCGTGGCATCGCCGACCTGCAGACGCGGGGTGTCGCAGACCGTGACGTCGATCCGATGATGGCGTCCCGCGCGCTGTCGGGCATGGTCAGCGTCATGGCTTACAACGCCTTCGTGCGCAGTGAAGAGCAAGAAGAAGAAACCCCGGTGGACTTCGAGGAACTCGTGTCCACGGTCACCCGCCTTTGGGCGAACGCACTCCGGTTCCCCGGCCACCGCTGATCCGCCTGTCTCGTAGCCGCTCGCACCCCTGTGGTCGGGCGGCTTTTGCATGTGCTTCCGTGCGGGCGGCTATTGAAGTTGACGTCGGATTCAATTATACAGGTCGGACGTACCGCACGTCCCGTCAAGGGAGAGGGTTGCCGTGAACGTTGCACAAAGCGTCGCCATCGTCACCGGTGGGGGTGGCGGCATCGGCAGCGCGCTGGTCGCGCGGCTCGCTCGCGCGGGTGCCCGGGTCGTCGTCGCGGACCTCGACGCGGAGGCCGCGCGGGCGGTGTCGGAGAAAGTCAACTCCGGTCATCCGGGAAGCACCGTCAGCGCCGGCGCGGACGTGTCGGACACCGAGCAGGTCCAGCAGTTGGTCGACCTGTCGGAGAGCGCCTTCGGTCCGGTCGATTTCTACTTCGCGAACGCGGGTATCGGCGGCGCGCTCGGCCTCGACGTGAGTGAGCGGGACTGGGACCGCGCGATCGACGTCAATCTGCGGGCCCATGTCCGTGCGGCAAGGCTGCTGGTACCGCAGTGGCTCGAGTGCGGTGAGGGCTACTTCGTCAGCACCGCTTCGGCGGCCGGACTTCTCACCCGGGTCGGCTCCGCCACGTACGCCGTCACCAAGCACGCGGCCGTCGCCTTCGCCGAGTGGCTGAGTGTCACCTACGGCGATCGCGGGGTCCGGGTCAGTTGTCCGTCCCCGATGGGCGTGAACACCAGGATGCTGGGGAGGACTCCGGGGACGCACTGGGAAGAGCCGCGACGCGGGCCGTCACCTCCGCCGGTGACGTCCTGGAGCCGGCCGAAGTCGCCGACGCCGTCCTGGCCGCCATCGAGAACGAGCGCTTCCTCGTCCTGCCGCATGAGGACGTCCTTGAGACGTACCGGCACAAGGGCTCGGACTACGACCGGTGGCTGCGCGGCATGCGCCGGTACCAGAGCTCCCTGCTGGCGCAGGCATGACCGGCGCGTCGGGCGAGCTCGTCCTCGCCGAACACCGAGGGCCGGTGCTGGTGCTCACGTTCAACCGGCCCGCCAAGCTGAACGCCTGGACCGACGAACTCGAGGACCGCTATGTCGCGCTGCTCGACGCCGCCGAAGACGACCCGGACGTACGCGCCGTCGTGGTCACCGGCTCGGGTCGCGGGTTCTGCGCCGGAGCCGACCTGCAACAGCTGCAGGCGGTGAGCGAGGTCTCCGAGGCGGACAGGGCACGGCGCGGTCCGCGGGACATTCCGCGGACCCTGCGCAAACCGCTGATCGGAGCGATCAACGGGGTGGCCGCCGGCCTGGGCATGGTGGAGGCGCTCTACTGCGACATTCGCTTCGGATCGCCCTCGGCCCGGTTCACCACGGCGTTCGCACAGCGCGGACTGATCGCCGAGTACGGGATCTCCTGGCTGTTGCCCCGGCTGGTGGGGCACAGCCGGGCGGCGGACCTGTTGCTGTCGAGTCGCATGGTGGGTGCCGATGAGGCTTTCCGCGTCGGACTCCTCGACCACCTGGTCCCCACCGGCAGCGTGGTGGATGCCGCTGTGGCGTACGCCGCCGATCTGGCGACGCGCTGTTCCCCGGCATCCATGGCCACCATCAAGAGCCAACTGAGCCACGACGCGGACGGCACCTACGCCGATTCCGTGACCCGTGCGGAAGGCCTCATGCTCCAGGCCTTCCGCGGGTCCGACGTCATCGAGGGGGTGGCCAGCCACCTGGACAAGCGCCCGCCCTACTTTCCCTCCCTCCCCGTGAGGAGTTCGGATGTCCCTGTTTGAGATGTCGGACCGCGCCAAGAAGTACCGGGCGGATCTGCTCGAGTTCATGGATGAGCACATCTACCCCGCCGAGGCGGTGTACGACGAGCAGATGCGCGCGTCGGGCGACCCGCACTTCCACCCGCCGATCCTTGAGGAGCTGAAGGCGGAGGCGCGCAGGCGCGGTCTGTGGAACCTGTTCCACCCGCACCCGGAGTGGGGCCCCGGTCTGACGAACCTCGAGTACGCGCCGCTGGCGGAGATCATGGGCCGCAGCCACATCGCCTCCGAGGCGTGCAACTGCAACGCGCCCGACACCGGCAACATGGAGGTGCTCACGCTGTTCGGCAGCGACGAGCACAAGGAGAAGTACCTGGGGCCGCTGCTCGACGGGACGATGGCCTCGGCCTTCGCGATGACCGAGCCGGCCGTGGCCAGCTCCGACGCCACCAACATCGAGCTGCGCATGGAGCGCGACGGCGACGCGTACGTGCTCAACGGCCGCAAGTGGTTCGCCTCGAACGCGATGCACAAGAACTGCAAGGTGCTCATCGTGATGGGCAAGACCGACCCCACGGCGGCCCCGCATCGCCAGCAGTCGATGATGGTCGTCCCGATCGACGCCCCCGGCGTCACTGTGGTCCGCAACCTCCCGGTGTTCGGGTACGCGGATCGCGAGGGCCATGCGGAGATCATCTTCGAGCATGTCCGGGTGCCGGCCAAGGACGTGCTCAAGGGCGAGGGCGAGGGTTTCGCGATCAGCCAGGCCCGGCTCGGGCCCGGTCGTATCCACCACTGCATGCGGGCCATCGGCGCGGCCGAGCGGGCGCTGGAACTGATGTGCCGGCGCGCACAGTCACGGGTGACCTTCGGCAGCCCGGTCGCCGAACGGTCCAACATCCAGGACTGGATCGCGGAAGCGCGGATCGACATCGAGATGATCCGCCTGCTCACGCTCAAGGCCGCGTACCTGATGGACACGGTCGGCAACAAGGAAGCGCGCACCGAGATCGCCGCCATCAAGGTGGCCGCCCCCGACATCGCGTTGAGGATCGTCGACCGCGCGATCCAGGTGCACGGGGGAGCGGGAGTGACCGACGACTTCCCGTTGGCGATGATGTACGCGCATCTGCGGACGCTGCGGCTGGCGGACGGTCCCGACGAGGTACACAAGCGGGCCATCGCCAAGCAGGAACTGCGGCGGTACCGCGACGCGGCGACGGCGGCGGTGAGCTGACATGGCAGGACTCGATCTCACCGGTCGCACCGCCGTCGTCACCGGGGCCTCGCGCGGCATCGGGCTGGCCATCGCCCAGGCCATCGCGGAGGCCGGCGGAAACGTCGTCCTCACCTCCCGCTCCCAGGAAGGTGGACTTCTCCCTCCTGGATGTTCTGGGTGTGGAGGGGGAGTTGGTGCGGGTGGAGGCGCGGTGGCCTGGTGGACCGCGGACGCCCACCCCGGCCGCGTACGCACCCTGACGGTGGTCTCGACCCCGCACTCGCGTCCAGCTCGCGGCCGAGCTCCTCGATCTGCTCCGCGGTCAGGTGGGCGGTGGGGTCGATGGCGGTCGGCTCGCTGCGGCACCGGGTCGTCCGCCTCAGCGGGCGGCGGGGTGAAGGTGCCGGTGTCGATCAGGCGGCGGGTGTTGATGGCCAGAGTCCGGCGCAGCCCTGCCAGTTCGGGCGGAACCGAGGACGCCTCCCGGGCGGGGCACACGGTGGCGTGTGGGATGCGGCACCAGCCGCTGCCGTCTCCCGCTGGGTGGGCGATGCCGGAGCTGACGTGCCAGCGGCAGCTGGCGGGTACCCGCGCGGACGGCAGTTCGTGCGGATGGAGGCGTACCGGCCGCTGCGTGCTGCGGTGGTACCACTCGATGCGGTTGCCGCAGTCGCGGCAGCGGTCGCCTTGACCGCAGCGCAGTAGCCGGCTGGTGCCGTCGGAGGCCACGCGGAGGGAGCGGCGCGGGGGAACGGTGACCGGGCTGCCGTCCCAGCGCCGGGGCGAGGGAGAAGGTGTGGAGCGCATGCGGGCGAATCTGCCAGCCAACACGCCGCACCTGCGGCACCGGTGCCGCCGTATCGCCCGGTCAGCCGCACCAAGAGGGACGGGCGTACGAGTCGCTGACCGTGCGTTCGACGGCGTGTCGTCGTTCGGGTGATCCGTGCCGGCGGCCTGCCGGGGCCGTCATTCGCGGGTGGGGCCGGGAAGGTCGTGCCCGCGGCACAGCGTGCCGAAGAGTTCGTCGAAGGGGGTGCCCAGGGCGTGGGCGAGGGCGTGCCAGGTTCTCAGGGTGCCGATCGTGCGGCCCTGTTCAATCTCGATGACGGTCCGTCGGGCCAGGCCGCTGCGGGCGGCGAGCTCGTCGTAGGTCCACCCGCGTGCGGCCCGCAGGCGCGCGAGCTCCAGGCGCAGCGCGTTGAGGTCCGGATCGGGCGGCAAGATCGTCACCCGACCATCCGACGGTGCAGACTCCTGCCCTGTCAGTGCAGACCTCTGCCCTATTTCTCCAGGTGGCGGCCACTCCGAAGGGCAGAGGTCTGCACTACGGTGGGCGGTCGCCCCCATCACCAGCCGGGGCAAGCGTGGGACGCGACAGGAGGAGGAACACGCGCCCATGAGGCTGCGCACACCATGCCCCGCGACGCCACGCGCCTGGACCGTGGAACTGCGCTCACACTCCGGCGAGCTCGTCCTCGTCTGCCGGCAGTGCCCGCATGGCCCCCGCCGGGTTACCGCGGCAGCCGCCCGCTCGGCCGTCCTCGCCCACCTCGCCCAGCACGCCCGCGCCGATCTCCGTCCACCCCACCTGCGGATCTGCCAGTGCCACGAACGCAGCTGCTGCTGGCACCCCCGCCACCGCGGCTGCGCGGGCCCCATCCGGCTGCTCCTCGCGCGCGAGCGCGGCGGACGGGTCTGGCGGCTCGCCGACGCCTGCACGGCCTGCGCCGCGGCCACCGCGCAGGCCGCCGTCGTCCCGGACACCGCCCTTGCCGCCCTACCTCGGCTGGCGTCATCAGCCGCCCGCCGGCGAAGACGGCAGCCCCGGGGGTCAGGGGCGCGCACCCGGGTCCGCGAGATGCTCGGCTACCTGGGCGTCGCACTCCCGGCCGGTACCTCGGCCTGCGCTCGGCTGCTCGCTCTGCAGTGTGCCCTGCGCATGAATGCCCAGGCGCAGGTTCGTCTGCCCGCAGGGCTGCTGCGCAGTCTCCGCCTCGCGGACAGCCCGGCATCGTGGCGGGAGCTGGAGCGGGCCCGGTGGCTGTGCACGACCAGCTCCGCCGCCAACGCCGTGGTTATCGAACTCCTGGACGCCACGCTGCTCAGTCAGGCTCCCGCCCGCCCCGACCGGATGCAGGCCGCGGACTGGGCGCTGCGCGCCGGTCGTCCGGCCCAGGTAGGGACGGCCGGATCGCTCCCGCAACTGGCGAGCGCCTACCTCGCGGCACACAGCGTCCCCGAAACCGGCTACGGACTCTGCGAGTTCGACCGGATGAGACACGACTGCGGCATCCTTCCCACGGAACTGCACGGCTTGCTCGACCAACTGGTAGGAGCCGATCTCCTTACCTCATGGCATGTCTGCCCGGACTCGGGAGACCTGCACTGGACCACAGGGCCACAGGGGGCGTGGTGACGAATACTGAGGGCGGACCGGCTGCGACGTCCACGGTGAAGAGGCCGCGCGCCTCTCACCGTTTTGAGGCGCCGCGTCAGCATGCTCGGCGGTTACGTGTTCTCCCCCGGCATGTCCGGCGAGCTGTGGGTCTTGCGTGCCCCGACGGGCATCCCATCCCGAACCGTCTTCCGGCGATCCGAGAAGCTCGAGAGCCACAGCACTCGATAGGAGTCTCCTGACTGGGCATCAGGGTGCGGTGTGCCAGGATCAACGTGGAGGAGGTGCGGCCCGGTGAGCTCGTTGCAGGTGGACGTGTTGGCGTACGAGGCGCCGTGCGAGCGGTGCTCCTTTTCCCTGTGGTGGGTGTTCGGGCTGCTGCCGTCGTACCGGCCTCGCGGAGAGGAGTTCACCACCACGGACTTTCCTGAGGCGGTCGACATGGCGCGCCGCATCCTGGCCGCGCCGGACGGTGACACGGCAGACATAGCGGCACAGCTGCACGACCGACCCGCGTGGCAGCGGGGGCGCAGCTTCAACCCGAACCGGTGCGCTGCCTGTGGGCACCATGCCGACTGGCACGTTTTCGACGGGATCCTCAACCGTGCTTGCCACGGGGGCTGGATCCATGCCGCAGCGGGTCGTGTCCCCGTCCTTGAGTGGCGTGCGATCAGAGGCCGCGGACAGGGGATTTATTGGCCGTACTGCTGACCTTCCGCGGCCTCCCCGGCAGCGAGGAGGTCGGGCGCTTGGTGGCCGAGCGGGCGGTCCGTGAGGCGCGTTCGGCGGGCCGTGCGCCGGGCGGCGTGAACGGCCGTGGTGAGATGGCGCCGGGCACAGTGGGGCCACCCCACCAGGCCAGTTAGTCGGCGCCGGGGTGGGTGACCTCGCTCGGCGGGGCGAAGACAAGGATCTCCAGCGGGGTCTCTGAAGTTCCCCCGCGATCTTGGACAGCGATTGCTTACGCTGCGGGGGCGAAGTCGTGTTGCAGTCGGATCCGGGTTTCGAGTGGGGTGATGTACCCGAACTCGGGGTGTTTGCGGAGCCTGCTGCGGTTGTACTCGACCTCGATGAAGCGGAAGACGTCAGCGCGGGCCTCGGCCCGGGTCGCCCACACACTGGCACCGATCTCGGCTTTCAATACGGCGAACCAGCTTTCCGCGGCGGCGTTATCGTAGCATGAGCCGACACGGCCCATGGATTGCCTCATCCCAACTTGCGTATTTCACTGCGGAATTCATCACTCGTGTATTCCGATCCCCGGTCGGTGTGCATGATGCAGCCCGGCTCCAGGCTGCCCCGGCCCGCGGCCATCCGCAGCGCCGCCACCGGCAGCTCGGCCCGGTGGTGGTCCGCCATCGCCCAGCCGACCACTTCCCGGGTGGCCAGATCGATGCAGGTCGCCAGATACGCCTTTCCCTCGGCGGTGACCAGCTCGGTCATGTCGCCGACCAGTCGCATCCCCGGCCGCGGCGCGGTGAAATCCCGCCTGACCAGATCGGCGGCGAACACGGCCCGCCTTGCCTGCCGGGTCATCCCGCGGCGACGGCGCCGGGTGATCCCGGCGATCCGGTGCTCGCGCATCAGCCGCTCGACCTTTTTCCGGTTCACCGCCCGCCCGGCCCGTGCCAGGGCGGCGTGGACGCGCGGGACCCCGTAGGCGCCCCGCGAGCCGGCGTGCAGTACCCGGATCTCGGCGACGAGCTCGTCCTCTGCCCGCTGCCGCACCCGCCGGGCCGGCTCCGCGGCCAGCCAGGCGTAGTAGGTGGACCGCGGCAGACGCAGGGTGCGGCACAACAGTGCGACGCTGTAGCCACCAGGGTTGGTCTCGGTGGCCTTCTCCGCATGCACGAAGCGGCACAACGTGCCTACTTCGTGATCTCCTTCGCGAAGAAGGCCGCGGCTTTTACCAGGATCTCGTTGGCCTTCTTCGCCTCGGCCAGCTCCCGGCGCAGCCGGACCAGTTCCTCGCGCTCGGCGGTGGTCGGGGCCCCAGCCGGCCCCTCACCACGGTCGATCTTCGCCTGCTTGACCCAGCCCCGCAGTCCCTCCGGGCTCACGCCCAGGTCCCGGGCCACCTCGGTGACGGTCTTGTCCGAGGACAACGCCAACGCGACCGCGTCCCTCTTGAACTCGGCCGTGTACCGCTTGCTCGTGTTGCTCTTCTTACTCACTACCTTGGACTGCTTCCTCCGGGACCATCCGTCCCAGTATCAGGCTGTCCAGGTCAGCGGGGGAACCTGAACCGCCCCGGCTCGAATGGAGACTCGATTTCGTGAAAGTCCCCATGTCCCTACGGTGACGCCTTGAAGGCGTGAAAATTGAGGGCG
>NZ_JAVRBF010001523.1:0-233 GCF_032436805.1 Streptomyces sp. P17
CTGCGGGCGCGCCCTTGACCCTGCCCTCCGCTGAAGGCGTCAGCCAGTGGCCCGCTGGCGTGTCGGAAATCGCCTCATGGCCGGGTAGGAAATTTCCGACAGCGCCGGAGTGGAAGGCGGGTCAAGGGCGCAGGGGGTGGCTGGCGCGGCCCGCAGCCCGCAGGGCGAGGACACGGGCCACCCCCGGAGAGCGCAGCGGCCCTTGACGCGCCTGGAACGACCCACGCTCCCCG
>NZ_JAVRBF010001524.1:0-233 GCF_032436805.1 Streptomyces sp. P17
TGCTGGAAGCGTTCGCTGCCGCCCAGGCAGCTCAGAAAAGCGTGATAGCTGCCCATTGCGACGGTTTATTGTTCGCTGCCGCCCAGGCAGCTCAGAAATGGTTCGAGTTCGTCTATCGGCCACCAGCGGAGTTCGCTGCCGCCCAGGCAGCTCAGAAAACTGAGCTTGGATTATCGCAAGAAGACCTCATGTTCGCTGCCGCCCAGGCAGCTCAGAAAATACGGGTAGACAGG
>NZ_JAVRBF010001525.1:0-233 GCF_032436805.1 Streptomyces sp. P17
CGAACTTTTTATGCCACCATTACTTAAGTTAAGGTTATACCTTTGCGCCGATGCTTGCCGATACAAGTAGTTCATAGCTTCTTTTCTTACGTCTATAGCCGCAAAACCTGCTTTAGCTAAACTTAAAGCTTCATCGGTAATTAGCCCATCTCTATGTGCAATAAGTTGTTCTACAAAAGGAGATAACACTGTTTTACCCGTGCTTTGTTCTGATGATAAATAGTAATTATTGG
>NZ_JAVRBF010001526.1:0-233 GCF_032436805.1 Streptomyces sp. P17
ATAACTTAATGTCTTTCAATTTACGTAACTTCTTTTTCTCACGAATTTTACGTAAGTTTAAAAGGTGATCTATAGTCAAACGATTACCTCGTTGACTTTTAATTCTACGTTTAGTAACACCATCGTCTGCAATATCATTAAATGCTTCAAATAATCGTTTAGCCATTTTAAAATTTCCTTGTATTATAGGTCGTCGGTATCATCGGTATCATCGTCCATTGATTCCAATTCTT
>NZ_JAVRBF010001527.1:0-233 GCF_032436805.1 Streptomyces sp. P17
CTAATCTTTTTCGTTCATTTTCAAGGAAAAAGATCGTAAAAAAGGAAATTTCCAATCCACGCAAAAAGCAGACCCAATCAAGGCCTGCTTAAAGCTTACCAACTAGCTTTTTTGACACCAGGAATTTGGCCCTTATGAGCTAATTCCCGAAAATTGATTCGAGACATGCCGAATTTTCGCATATATGCTCGTGGTCGTCCATCGATCAGATCCCGATTTTTGATCCGATTCGG
>NZ_JAVRBF010001528.1:0-233 GCF_032436805.1 Streptomyces sp. P17
GGCCAGCCGCTACCAAAAGTAGAAGATGAAAAAGATTTTAACTGGGATGGTAACGATACTTTTGAATTTGCATACGAAATAGGACTTGCACCTGCAGTAGATATCGATATAACTTCGAAAGATAAATTTACACAATATAATGTAACAGCAGACGAGGAAACTTTAGCAGAGCGTATCAAAAATATCCGCAAAAGCTATGGTAAAATGACAAATCCAGAAGCTGCTGCCGAAGG
>NZ_JAVRBF010001529.1:0-233 GCF_032436805.1 Streptomyces sp. P17
CGTTCTCGACATGCCGGAGATGCGCGAGTGGGACGCCGCCGCGCGCGCCGAGCCGGACGAGATCGAAGAGCTCGAGATGGAATTCTGAGCGAAGCCGCCTGGGCGCGCCGCCTCAGCGGCGGTAGCAGCTCCAGGGGTCCTTGTTGCTCGCGCAGTGCCGCTCTTCCGGCTGCTCGATGACCCGCGAGGGTTCTTCCGTCTGCGGCGCAAGGTCGGGCGTCGGCTCGGCGCCG
>NZ_JAVRBF010001530.1:0-233 GCF_032436805.1 Streptomyces sp. P17
TATTACCTCAATGCCACTAGGCGCATTTTACTCAGCATTAGCAGAATTACTAGTAGGGTCGGATACTGGGTTATCTACGTTGCCCATAACCTCATCGATAGCGCCCTCTAGGCCAGGAACCACGCCACGTTCAGTCAGGGTGTTAATAGAAGCCTTGCTTAGCGCATCCGAGTTGAATAGGCCGGTGTCGTTAAGAGTCTTAATCGTCTCAGCAGTCTTTTTACCAATGTCAG
>NZ_JAVRBF010001531.1:0-233 GCF_032436805.1 Streptomyces sp. P17
GAACGGACCCTTCCAGACGCCTTCTCCCCAGCCTCGCAGGGGATCGCCCCACGAAAAGAAGAGACCCCGCAGCGGGTAGGGCACGAAGCGCGACAGGCCGATCCGCACGCCGACGGCGTCGAGTTGCGGGCCAACGGCGAGGTCGAGATCGAAGTCGACGTAGATCAGCGCCGTCAACGCGGCTTGCATCCGCGCCAGCGGGTCGACCGACAGAGCGACGGTCGCCGTGAAGT
>NZ_JAVRBF010001532.1:0-233 GCF_032436805.1 Streptomyces sp. P17
GGCTGAACGACCTGCCTGTCGTGCCGCTCGTGACGCAGCGCGACCACGTATCGTTCTTTCCGGGGCAGACGAGGATCCGCAACGACCTCGTCGGCGCCTCACGCCTCAGCTACCTCATGGTCGAGATCGACCAAGCCATCGCCGACGATGCCGGCGCCGGCGATCGCGCAGGGCCCGTCGTCGGCGCGGACAACCCGGTCTGCCTCGCCCTGCTCCGCGGGTTCAGAAGCGAG
>NZ_JAVRBF010001533.1:0-233 GCF_032436805.1 Streptomyces sp. P17
CTGCGACAAAGGGCGCACACCCCACACTTGCGCGTTAACACAGCGTCCATCTTCATTCTGCATAGTTTTGCATCAATTTTACACGACCGCGCGCACCGGCCGCTCCTGGCCATTCGGGCCCCGACCACATGCAAATCGATCGATCTGGGAATGCTGCCGGCCTGGCAGGCCGTTTCACCCCGGTCAGCAGGGCGAACAGCGCGAAGATCGCGTAGAGCTTGGTGGCCAGGGTG
>NZ_JAVRBF010001534.1:0-233 GCF_032436805.1 Streptomyces sp. P17
GCCTGGACCTGATCCGCCGCAAACCATCGGATGAGTCCAGCGTGCACCGCTGGGCCGAAGCCGGCCTGCGTGCTGCGGAACGCGGATCAAAGCTCACGAGCCAGCTGCTCGCCTTCTCGCGAGCGCAGGAACTCGAGCTGAAGTCCGTAACGGTTCGGGACTTGGTTCAGAAGATGAGCGATATCCTGGATCGCACGCTCGGACCCAATGTGAGACTGAAGCTCGACCTCGGC
>NZ_JAVRBF010000238.1:0-678 GCF_032436805.1 Streptomyces sp. P17
GCCCTTCCCCGTCGGGTCCAGGCTCATCAGCGCCATGTAGACGCACTTGAGGGCGGCGGCCTCGTTGGGGAAGTGGCCGCGGGCACGGACGGCCTTGCGGATGCGGGCGTTGACGCTCTCGATCGCGTTCGTCGAGCAGATCACCTTGCGGATCTCGACGTCGAAGGAGAGGAAGGGCACGAACTCGGCCCAGGCGTCCGACCACAGCTTCACGATCGCCGGGTACTTCTTGCCCCACGTCTCCTGGAACTCCAGGAACCGGTCCATGGCCGCGTCCTCGCTGGGGGCGGTGTAGACGGGCTTGAGGGCCTTGGCGACCTTGTCCCAGTCCTGGCGGGCCGCGTAGCGGAAGCTGTTGCGCAGCAGGTGAACCACGCAGGTCTGAACGATTGTGCGAGGCCAGACGGTCTCCACGGCCTCGGGCAGGCCCTTCAGACCGTCGCAGACGAGCATGAGGACGTCGTCCAGGCCGCGGTTCTTCAGCTCGGTGAACACGTGCAGCCAGTACTTGGCGCCCTCGCCGCCGTCGCCGGCCCAGATGCCGAGGATGTCGCGGGTGCCGTCCACGGTCACCGCCATCACGACGTAGATCGGTCGGTTCGCGACCTGCCCGTCCCTGATCTTGACGTTGATGGCGTCCACGAACAGGACCGGGCAGACACGGTCCAGGGGACGGTT
>NZ_JAVRBF010001535.1:0-233 GCF_032436805.1 Streptomyces sp. P17
TTTCTCTGATCCAAATATCAAAAAATAGGTCGTACACTCTGTACGCATCATTGGATTTGGTAATAAAATCCTTTTCTAATAATCCATTTAGAGCTGACTGGACGGAGCTGGGGGAGGAAAGGCTATAGCGTTTGACAAATTCACCGGAAGTTATAGCCCGAGCTTCTCCTTCATGAGAGATGGCTATAAGAAGATTGCGTTGTTTCTCAGGTAGACGAAATAGAATTTCTTGA
>NZ_JAVRBF010001536.1:0-233 GCF_032436805.1 Streptomyces sp. P17
GCTACGGCTATGGCGACGGCGCTGGCGACGGCAACGGCGGTGGCGACGGCAGCGATGACGATGACTGACCGCAACCACACCGCCGAGGTGCTCAAGCTCGCTGCAGACTGCGACGAGATCATCGAAGCTGAGGGTGCGACAGACGCCACCCTGATCGCCTCGATGCTCGACGCCCACCGACACGCTGTCCTCGCCCTGGTCGAGCAGCAGCGCATCGCCACCCTGGTCGCGCT
>NZ_JAVRBF010001537.1:0-223 GCF_032436805.1 Streptomyces sp. P17
CCGTCACCCCGCCGACGCCAGCCGCCACCACCGTCGCAGTCACGGGCGCTCAGACGAGTGCTCGACCGCACGGCTGCCGCAGCCCATGGAAAGGAACCACGCGGCGAACGTGGCCGCGGGGCGGTCCTCGGCCTCCTCGCCAGATCGGAAGAGCGGCGTGTAGGGAAAGAGGGTCTGCTAGCCTGTGTAGGTGGGGGGGGTGGGCGGGGGGGGGGGGGAGGGG
>NZ_JAVRBF010001538.1:0-233 GCF_032436805.1 Streptomyces sp. P17
CAGCTGGCTAGTCGTGTGATTTGGCAAGAGGGACTGCCAGGTGTGCGTAATCGGCTGGATGCTTTAGGCCCGGCATTGCGAACGCAAAAGGTTCATCAGGGCACGGTAATCTTAACCATGCCACATACGCTGCATTTCGCGCGCCGCCTGCAGGCGGTGCTAGAGGAGTGTGGTATTACGGCGCAGGTCGCGGACAGTGACCGTGCCGCCCGGTCCGCCAAACTGGTGTTTGC
>NZ_JAVRBF010001539.1:0-233 GCF_032436805.1 Streptomyces sp. P17
CAAAGACACGCGGATCCGCCTGATCTGTCTTTGGTGCGAAAATACCTCGGGGGGAATCTCCGGCAGGAGATGGGGGGCAGCGCCCCCCTGCCCCCTTATCGCAGCCCGCGCAGCACCGTGTCTTGCAGCATCGCCGTCAGCATCGCATTGGTCAGATAGCCGGTTTGCGGCATCCCGCGCGCTTTTTGATAGGCGCGGATGGCGCGGCGGGTCTGATCGTCGAACTTGCCATC
>NZ_JAVRBF010001540.1:0-233 GCF_032436805.1 Streptomyces sp. P17
CCGCAACCCGAGGCGCCTCATCGGCGTGGCCGTCATGGGACGCCCGCATGTGCTCACTCGAGCGGCCGACCTGTGCGACGACCTCCTGGTGGCCTGGTACCCGGGCCCGCACGGCGCTCGCGCCATCACCGAGGTGCTGGCCGGCGACCGCCCGGCCATCGGCCACCTGCCGGTCTCGTTGCTCGCGGACGCGGGTGCGCTCGGCTGGCACGACGACGACCGGGTGGGAGACG
>NZ_JAVRBF010000105.1:0-17491 GCF_032436805.1 Streptomyces sp. P17
TGGAACAGCCGCTCTTCCATGGTGCCCACCACCTGGATACCAGGAAGAGCCGGTCACCGGAGACATGGAACAGCCGCAGCCCGGCGTACCGGAACCGGTAGGGGCTGCCCTCCTCCTTGACGAGACTGAGGCAGCTGCCGCCGTCGCGGATCAGCAGATCGTGCTCGCTGAACACGACCACGGCCGGGAACTCCTCGGCGACGGTCGCGGCCGTCTCCTCGGCACGGCCCCGGCCGACGACACCGGCGTAGGCGTAGACCGCCCAGAACAGGGCGACGACGGCCACCAGCAGGGCGGGCGCCCAGATCCGCGCGGTGTCCCGAGGGGCGGCGGTTCCCTCCGGCTCCGGTCGGGTGCGGGCGTAGGCGCTGAGCAGGACGCCCGCCAGGACGAGCAACGGGACGAGGAGATCGAACAGGTCCGGCGCGAGGGAGTAGAGGGGGAGCAGCAAGACCGCCGGCACCCAGGCGTGCCGCAGCACCCTTAGCGCCCCCTCGCCGCGGGCCGGGTCGCGTTCGACGTGCCGGTGCAGCGTCGCCGCCGCCATGGCCGCGGCCGCCGCCACCAGGACGGGGAGGTAGAGGGCGTCGACACTGCGCAGCAGATAGTCCGCGGTGGAGAAGCGGAACAGGGTGTCGCGCAGGCCGAGGGCGCGGGTCTCGGCGTCGGTGCTGACGAATCGTTTCCGCCCCCGCCACCCCCACCACAAGCCGCCGCCGTCCCCACAGCCAGCGCCCCCGCGACGAGTAACCCCGTTATCCGCACCCCGAGCGAAATCGCCATGACACCCACCGCTGCCAAGTCCCCCCATGATGGGACCAAGTCCCCCGCCGGGGAACCCACTTGGGCCCGCCCTCTCCTCGGTGTCGAGGACAGGGCGGGCCCAGTAGTGTCCTACGGTCGCTAAATCACCAAGGACAACAGCAGCACGATGCCGCCCGCGACCACCGAGATGATCGTCTCCATCACCGACCAGGTCTTGATGGTCTGTCCGACGGTCAGCCCGAAGTACTCCTTCACGAGCCAGAACCCGGCGTCGTTGACATGGCTGAAGAAGAGCGAGCCGGCGCCGATGGCGAGGACCAGCAGGGCCGTCTCCGTGGTGGACATGCCCGCCGCGAGCGGCGCGACCAGACCGGCCGCCGAGATCGTCGCCACCGTCGCCGAACCGGTCGCGAGCCGGATCGCCACCGCGATCAGCCAGGCCAGCAGCAGCGCCGGGATCGACCAGTCCTCGGAGATCTCCAGGATCATCTGACCCACACCGGAGTCGATCAGCGTCTGCTTGAAGCCGCCGCCCGCGCCGACGATCAGCAGGATTCCGGCGATGGGCGCGAGCCCCTTCTCGACCAGTCCGGAGACACGCTCCTTGCCGAACCCGGCGGGGCGCAGCAGCGTGAAGATGCCGAGCAGCACGGACGCGAGCAGCGCGATCAGCGGGGAACCGATGACGTCGAAGACACGCTGCGTGGTGTTCTCGGGGTCGTCGATGACGATGTCGACGAGCGCCTTGGAGAGCATCAGGGCCACCGGCAGCAGGATGGTGGTGAGGGTCGCGCCGAAGCCGGGACGCTTCTCCAGCTCCTCCGAGGCACGCTGCGGGATCATCCTGTCCGGGGCCGGGACGTCGACCCAGCGGGCCGCGTACCGCGAGAACACCGGACCGGCGATGATCACCGTCGGGATCGCGACCAGGACACCGAGCGCCAGCGTGACACCCAGATTGGCCTGCACCGCGTCGATCGCGACCAGCGGACCGGGGTGCGGCGGGACCAGACCGTGCATCACGGACAGACCGGCGAGCGCCGGGATGCCGATCCGCATCAGCGAGTAGTTGCCGCGCTTGGCGACCATCAGCACGACCGGGATCAGCAGGACGACGCCGACCTCGAAGAACAGCGGAAGACCGATCACCGAGGCGATCAGCACCATCGCCCACGGCATCGAGCGGCCGCCCGCCTTGGCGAGGATCGTGTCGACGATCTCGTCCGCGCCGCCGGAGTCGGCGAGCATCTTGCCGAGGATCGCGCCGAGGGCGATCAGCACGCCCACGCCGGCGACGGTGGTGCCGAGCCCGGTGGTGAAGCTGGCGATGACCTTGTCCAGCGGCGCCCCGGCGAACGCGCCCAGCGCCAGCGAACCGATGGTGAGCGCCAGAAAGGCGTGGAGCTTGAACTTGGTGATGAGCAGCACGATGACGGCGATGCCCGCCAGCACGGCGATGCCCAGCTGAGCATGACCGGCCGAGGTGATGGGCTCGACGGTGTCCGCTGCCAGCAGCTCGACGTTGAGTCTGGTCACGGGGGTTTCCCTTGCGGTTACGGGGGTGGGGAGGGGAAGGCGTGGGGGGTTACGACGTCGGTGCCGACGGTGCGTCGAGGGCGTCCAGCGCGGCCATGGCGCGCGCGGTGATCTCCTCGGGCGTGCCCGAGACATCCACCACGACGCCCGCCTCGTCGGCCTGGAGCGGCTGGAGCGTGGCGAACTGGGAGTCCAGCAGGGCCGTAGGCATGAAGTGGCCCTGCCGCTGCCGCATCCGGTTCTCGATCAGCTCGCGGTCGCCCGCGAGGTGCACGAAGACCACCCCGGGTGCGGCGGCCCTGAGCCGGTCGCGGTACGACCGCTTCAGCGCGGAGCTGCTGACCACCCCTCCGAGCCCGGTCCGCTCGTGCGCCCAGGCGCCGATGGCATCGAGCCACGGCCACCTGTCCTCGTCGTCGAGCGGGGTACCGGCCGACATCTTGGCGATGCTGGCCTGCGGGTGGAAGTCGTCGCCCTCGGCGTACGGGACACCGAGCCGGGCGGCGAGCAGGGGACCGATCGTGGTCTTGCCCGTTCCGGCGACGCCCATCACGACGACGACGTGGGGGGTACGCATCACTGCCTCGCTGTCTTCCTCGACACACGCTTCTTCGACGAACGACGTCGACATCTGACGTCGGCCACACTGAAACCCATTAGGTACGATGAATTCAAGAGTCTGTGACAAATAAGTCTGACTTTTTGTCCCCGTGAGCTCCCCCGTACTCTGTGTGCATGAGCACAACGGGCCGGGGCCTGCACGGACATGTACTCGAAACCCTCGGCCCCGCGATCACCGCGGGCGAGTACCCACCGGGCAGCGTGCTGCGCACGGACGAGCTCGCCCAGCAGTTCGATGTGTCACGCTCCGTGATGCGCGAGGCGGTGCGCGTGCTGGAGTCCATGTATCTGGTCGAATCCCGCCGCCGCGTGGGCGTGACGGTCCGCCCCAAGGCCGAGTGGAACGTCTACGACCCCCAGGTCATCCGCTGGCGCCTGGCCGGCGCCGACCGGCCCCACCAGCTGCGCTCGCTCACCGTGCTGCGCTCCGCGATCGAACCGGTCGCCGCGGGCCTCGCCGCGAGGAACGCCACCGCCGAGCAGTGCGCCGAACTCACCGAGTGCGCCCTGGGCATGGTGGCCAACTCCCGCGGCCACCAGCTGGAGGGCTATCTCTTCCACGACATCGCCTTCCACCGGGTCATCCTCAACGCCTCCGGCAACGAGATGTTCGCCCGCCTCGGAGACGTCGTCGCCGAGGTCCTCGCCGGCCGGACCCATCACGAGGTCATGTTCGAGGACCCCGACCCCGCCGCCGTCACCCTGCACGTCCAGGTCGCCGAGGCGGTCCGCTCCCGTGACGCGGACCGCGCCGAACACCTGGTCCGCGAGATCACGGTCGGCGCCCTCCAGGAACTGGACATCCTGGCGCCCTGAAAAATCACGGGCGTCGGCATCGGCGCCGGCGGTACGGTCCCGAAGTGCTTGATGAAGACGGCTACTTCGGAGAGAAGATCGCGGCGGGCTACGACGACGACTCCTCGGACATGTTCCGACCGGACGTCGTGGGCCCGGTGGTTGACGTTCTGGCCGGCCTCGCCGGTGACGGCCGGGCGCTCGAACTCGGCATCGGTACCGGCCGGATCGCGCTGCCCCTGGCCGCCCGCGGGGTACCCGTGCACGGCATCGACATGTCCCGCGCCATGGTGGCGAGACTGCGGGGCAAACCCGGCGGGGACGCCGTCGGCGTGACCATCGGCGACTTCGCCACGACCCGGGTGGACGGTCAATTCACCGTCGCCTACCTCGTGTTCAACACCATCAACAACCTCACGACCCAGGACGCCCAGGTCGACTGCTTCCGCAACGCCGCCGCCCATCTGGCGCCCGGCGGCTGCTTCGTCGTGGAGGTCGGCGTACCCGAACTGCGCAGACTGCCGCCAGGGCAGAGCGCCGTACCCTTCCGCATCACCCCGACCCAGTGGGCGTTCGACACCTACGACCCCGCCACCCAGGCCATGAGCTCCCACTACGTCACCATCGTCGACGGACGCGCCGAGCACTGGTCACTGCCGTTCCGGTACGTCTGGCCGGCCGAGCTGGACCTGATGGCGCGGCTCGCCGGCCTGCGCCTGCGCGACCGCTGGGAGGACTGGAACCGGGCGCCCTTCACCGGCGAGAGCACCCGGCATGTGTCGGTGTGGGAGAAGCCGCTCTCCTAGTCCAGGAACTCCCCGTCCACGTACACCCAGGCCCCGTCCACCCGCTCGAACCGGCTCCGCTCATGCAGCGAGCCGCCCCGGAAGGACGCCCGGAACGTCACGGTGCCGGTGGAGTGGAACGCCGAGCCCTCGCCGGCCGAGAGGATCTCCAGCCCGGTCCACTTCATCGACGGGTCGAGATCGAGCCGCGCGGGCCTGGTCCGAGGGTGCCAAGTCCGCAGCAGATACGGGACGTTCCCCTTCACGAAGGCGCTGTACCGGGACCGCATCAACGCCTCGGCGGTCGGGGCGGCGGCGGAGCCGGAATGGAAACGGCCGCAGCACTTCTCGTACGGCTCGGACAGGCCGCAAGGACAGGCGCTCATGCCGACGCTCCCGCGCCCGGCGGATACGGCGGCTTCACCGGCAACGCCGTCACCGGACTCGGCAGCGGCGGCAGCGACGTGCCGTACAGCCACGCGTCGAACAGCTCCTCCAGCGGCTCGCTCGCGAAGCGGGTCGCGTGTGCCGTGAACGTCGTCGTGCTCACCGCACCGCCCCGGTGCAGCGCGGTCCAGCCGCGCAGCATCCGGAAGAAGGGGTCGTCGCCCATCGCGCAGCGCAGGGCGTGCACGGTCAGTCCGCCGCGCTGGTAGAGACGGTCGTCGAACATCAGCTTGCGGCCGGGGTCGGCCAGCTTGAGGTCCTGGGCCTGCGAGGCGAGCAACCGGTGTGCGGCGGCGGCGAGTTGCTGTGCCGTACGGCCGCCCGACCGCTCCGACCACAGCCACTCGGCGTACTTCGCGAACCCCTCGTTCAGCCAGATGTGCCGCCAGTCGGCGATCGAGACACTGTTGCCGAACCACTGATGGGCCAGCTCGTGCGCGACCAGCCGCTCCGAACCCCGCGCGCCGTCCACGTGGTTGGCGCCGAACAGCGACAACCCCTGTGCCTCGACGGGCACATCGAGCTCCTCCTCGGTCACCACGACCGCGTACTCGTCGAACGGGTACGGCCCGAACAGCTCCTGGAACAGCTCCATCATCTGCGGCTGACGCGCGAAGTCCCGGGAGAACTGCGGCAGCAGATGCGCCGGGATGTGCCCGTGCTGGGGCACCCCGCCGGGGCCCGGATCGCCCAGCAGCACCGTCTGGTACTTGCCGATGGACAGCCCGACGAGATAGCTGGACGTCGGCGCGGACTGCTCGTACACCCAGGTCGTCGTCGATGCCTTGGTCGTCCGGGTGAGCAGCCGGCCACCGGCGACCACCGCGTACGCCGAGGGCGTCGTGATGGAGATCTGGTACGACGCCTTGTCGGCCGGACGGTCGTTGCACGGATACCAGGACGGCGCCCCGACCGGCTGGCTCGCCACCAGCGCCCCGTCCTCCAGCTCCTCCCAGCCGAGCCCGCCCCAGGGGCTGCCCACCGGCTTGGGGTTGCCCGACCAGTGCACCTCGACGGTGAAGGCGGCACCGGGCCGGATCGGCTTGGCCGGCTTCACCCGCAGCCGCCCGCCGCGGTGTGTGTAGTGCGGCTGCCGTCCGTCGAGACGGACCCGGCCGATCTTGAAGTCGGCCAGGTTGAGCTGGAACTCGGTGAGCGGCGACCGGCCCGCGATGGCGTTGATCCGGGCCGTCCCCGACAGCCGGTTGGGGCCCGGGCGGTAGTCCAGCGCGAGTTCGTACCGATGCACCCGGTAACGGGGATCACCGTTGTCGGGGAAGTACGGGTCCGCACCCACGGACTGCTGAGCTGCCACTGCTGCGTCTGCTCCCTGCGCTGTGCTCGTACGACGTGCCTCGCCCCCCGATGACGTCGCAGGAGCGGTCAACGCCGCCATGACTCGATCGGGTTGCCCAGCCAGCGCGTGTCGTCGGGAACGGACTCCGCGGCCATCACCAGCGACGCGGGACCCAGCGTGGTGCGGGCCCCGACCGTGCTGCCGGGCAGGACGATTCCGCCAGGACCCAGCGTCGCGCCCTCACGGAGGACCACAGTATCCGTCCGCAAGATCCGGTCGTGGAAGAGGTGCGTCTGCAGCACACAGCCCCGGTTCACCGTCGCCGCGTCCTGAAGGGTCACCAGGTCCGTCTCCGGAAGCCAGTAGCTCTCGACCCACACGCCCTTGCCGATCCGCGCCCCCATCCCGCGCAGCCACGCCGTCATCAGCGGCGTACCCGGCACGGAACCGGCCAGCCACGGCACGGCCAGCACCTCCACGAAGGTGTCGGCCAGCTCATTGCGCCACACGAAGGAACTCCACAGCGGATGCTCCCCGCTGCGGTGCCGCCCGACGAGTGCCCACTTGGCGGCGATCGAGACCAGTCCCGCGACGGCGCCCGCCGCGAGCAGCACAAGCCCGCCCAGCGGCCAGGCCCAGCCGCCCAGCGCGCACAGCGCCGCCACCGTCAGCACGGCCAGCGCCGCCGAGCAGAACACCGGCACGATCCGGCACAGCTCCACAAGACCGCGCGCCCACAGCAGCCGCGCCGGCGGATCGTACGTCCGGCTCTGGTCGCCGTCGCTCGCACTGCGCGGCAGCTTCACCGGCGGCAGCCCCAGATACGAAGTGCCCTTCTTCGCCTTCTTCGGCGTCGCCGACAGCACCCCGACCAGACCGTCGTCCGGCACGCTCCGCCCCGGCGCGGTCATCCCCGAGTTGCCGAGGAACGCCCGTCGCCCGATCTCCGCGCGCCCGATCCGCACCCAGCCACCGCCGAGCTCGTACGGCGCGGTCAGCGTGTCGTCGGCCAGGAAGGCGCCCTCGCCGACCGTGGTGAGGCCGGGCAGCGCCAGCACGGTGGACACCTCGGCGCCCTTGCCGATCCGCATGCCGAGCAGCCGCAGCCACACCGGCGTGGCCAGACCGGCGTACAGCGGGAACAGCGTCTCCCGGGAGCGGTCCATGAGCTGCGTGACCGTCCATGCCTGCCAGCCGACCCGGCTGTGCGTGGCGTACATGCCCTCGCTCAGACCCATGCTCAGCAGCCGTACGGCGATCAGGATCAGCAGCGCGTACGTCAGCCCGAAGGCCAGTGTGGCCGGGACGAGGGCGAGTGCGGCGCCCTTGAGCGGGGCGTCGGCGTCGACGAAGGGGTACGCCACGGCCAGCGCCGCCGCCCCCGACAGCACCGGAAGCACGTTCAGCGCGAGTCCGCTCACGCCGTACATGCCCCGCCAGAGCGTGCTCCTGCGCGGCCGGTCCTTCGGCCAGTTCCGCTTGGCCTTGCCGAGCTTCACCGCGGGTGCGCCCGCCCAGCGCTGACCGGTGGGAATCTGCCCGGTCACCGCCGAGCCCGGCGCCACCTCGGCCCGCTTGCCGACCCGGGCGCCCGGGAAGAGGATGCTGCGCGTGCCGACGACGGCATGGGCGCCCACCTTGACCGGGCCGATCTCCAGCCGGTCGCCGTCCAGCCAGTACCCGGACACGTCCACCTCGGACTCGACGGCCGCGCCCCGGCCGAGCTTCAGCATGCCGGTGACCGGCGGCAACGAGTGCAGATCGACGTCGGGCCCGACCTTCGCGCCCAGCGCACGGGCGTACCGCTCCAGCCACGACCCGGTCAGCGAGGTCGCCCCGCTGAACTCCGCGAGCCGCTCGGCGGCCCACAACCGCAGATGGACGCTGCCCCCGCGCCGGTACCGGCCGGGCTGCACGCCCCCCAGCAGCAGCCGGGCCCCGCCCGCGGCGATCCCGAGCCGCCCCGGCGGGCTGAAGAACACCAGCGCACCGGCCCCGACCAGCCACCAGGGGGCGGTCGGCAGCCAGGAATACGCGGTCAGGACATTGCCCGCCGCGGCCAGCGGCACCATCCAGCGCAGCCCGAGCAGCGTGAAGAGGGGCAGCAGCACGAGCAGCTGGACCGCCTGCGCGCGCTTGGGCACCGGGGTGATCGTCCGCTGCGAGCCGTCGTCCTGCGCGGACTCCTCCAGGTGCCGCGCCAGCTTCCGCAGCGTCGGCTGCTGGTAGATGTCGAGGACGGCCGCGCTCGGATAGCGGGTGCGCAGCTTCGTCGTGAGCTGGGCGGCGGCCAGGCTGCTGCCGCCGATCGCGAAGAAGTCGTCGCGGGCGCTCGTCACCGGGATACCGAGGACTTCCGTCCACTGCTCGGCGAGCCAGGCCTCGGTGCCGTAGAGCTGCTCGGCCCTGCCGCCGGTCTCCAGGCCCTCCAGCGGCCAGGGCAGGGCGTTCCGGTCGACCTTGCCGCTCGTCCGCGTCGGCAGGTCCTCGACCGGCGCCAGCAGCGGCACCAGGGCCGCCGGCAGCTCGGCGCGCAGCTTCTCGACGGCGGCCGCCTGGTCCCAGCCGTCCTGGGTCACGACGTAGCCGACGAGGAGCTGGTTGCCGCTGCGGGCGGTGCGTACGGCGGCAGCGGCGCCGGCGACCCCGGGCAGCGCCTGGAGCGCCGCGTCCACCTCGCCCAGCTCGATCCGCCGCCCGCCGAGCTTGATCTGCTCGTCGGCCCGCCCGAGGAAGACCAGCCCCTCCGGCTCCGCCTTGACCAGGTCACCACTGCGATACGCCCGCTCCCAGCCCAGCGGATCCAGCGGCGCGTACTTCTCCGCGTCCTTCTCGGCGTCCAGGTAACGGGCGAGCCCGACCCCGCCGATCACGAGCTGACCGCTGCCGCCCATCGGCACCGGCTCCCCGGCCTCGTCCACGACGGCCAGTTCCCAGCCGTTGAGCGGCAGCCCGATCCTGATCGGCTCCTCACCGGACATCAGCGACGCGCAGGCCACCACCGTCGCCTCGGTCGGCCCGTAGGTGTTCCACACCTCGCGGCCCTCGGTCACCAGCCGCTGCGCGAGCTCCGGCGGGCAGGCCTCACCGCCGAAGATCAGCAGACGGACCTCGTTGAGGGTGTCCGGCTCCCAGAGCGCGGCCAGCGTGGGCACCGTGGAGACCACGGTGATCTCCTGCTCGACCAGCCACGGCCCGAGATCGGCGCCGCTGCGCACCTGCGAGCGGGGCACGGGCACCAGACAGGCCCCGTACCGCCAGGCCAGCCACATCTCCTCGCAGGACGCGTCGAACGCGACCGAAAGCCCGGCCATGACCCGGTCGCCGGGCCCGATCGGGTCCTCGGTGAGGAAGAGCGCGGCCTCGGCGTCCACGAACGCCGCCGCGCTCTCGTGCGTGACGGCGACGCCCTTGGGCTTGCCGGTCGAACCGGAGGTGAAGATGATCCAGGCGTCGTGCTCCACCCCGGGCCGTCCGGCGGGGACGTCGGCCCTGCCGTGGGCGGTGATCTCGTGCCCCGCCCCGATCACGGCCCGTACGTCCGCCTCCCCGAACACCAACTCGGCCCGCTCGTCCGGGTCCTCGGCGTCGACGGGAACATAGGCGGCACCGGCCGCGAGAACGGCCAGGATGGCGACGTACAGATCATTGGTCCCGGACGGCACCCGCACGCCGACCCGGTCGCCGAGCCCGACGCCGGCCTCGGCGAGCAGCCGCTGCACCCGCGCCACCTCGACGGCGAGCGCACGGTAGGTCAGCCGCGTCGTACCGTCGTCCAGGGCGAGTTCGTCCGGGTACGAGCGGACGGACGCGTCGAGAATGTCGACGAGCGTGCGGGGAGAGGCCGCAGGGCCCCCGGAGAAACGTGCCGTATCACCGAACCGCTCGCGGATCTCTTCGTCGAGCAGACCGAGAGCACTGCTCTCGTGTATGGCTGCCATCGGGTCCTCGCGTCTCTCCCGGAAGCCTCCGGGGCGCTGGCGGGCCCGCAGGTCTGCCTGGGGTTGTCTCCAGCTCCGTAACAAGCCGGAAATTTTAGTACGACGCCAGGTCCGACCCCCGCCGAATGCCACCCGGGAAGGATCCTGCGGGCCCTTCGGGTGGACGTGGGCACGTCGATGACCTGGCGTTTTGCGGGGGCGGGAGAGATGCCCCACACAGAGCACCAGGCCGACTCCGTTGCGTGTCCACCGGGCGAAACGCGTGATGAACGCCAGTGCGGTGTCGGCGACTTCGCGCCAGCCGTGGTCGATGGTGAGCGCCTTCACCTCGGTCCACGGGTTGAGGTTGGCCGCGGCCGCCTGGAACAGCGGCTCACCCGCCGCGGGCACCGCGAAGGTGTCGCACAGCTCGCGCGCTTCCTCCTCGCTCACCGCGTTGGCGAAGGCACCCCGCGGAACGGCGCCGTGTCGATGGCCACCGACGCCCGCGACAGCTCACGCCCGGCGATGATCTGGGTGATCAGACCGCCCGACGACGACCGGCTTGACCCGGAGCGCATGGCGCGGAGGAGTCGCCGCAAACGCGAAGTGCCGGTCGGAATCATCCCGGCCGGCACTCGATGCTGTAACAGCTGGTGTCCGAGGGGGGACTTGAACCCCCACGCCCGATAAAGGGCACTAGCACCTCAAGCTAGCGCGTCTGCCATTCCGCCACCCGGACAAGGTGTCTGTCGCGCGGGGTTTCCCTCGCGGCGACAGAGAAAACATTACCAGGCTCCGGACAGTGGCCGATCACCCCCTGGTCCGCCGTGAACGGCGTGTGACGGGCGGGGGGTGGTCTTGGGCCGGGGCCCGTCGCGGGAGGAGGATGAGGGGGACCACCAGCAGTGACAGTGGGAGGAACCAGCGTGAGCGGGACGGACACGGCCAGAAGCGTCACCGGCGAGGACGAGGTTGTGGACCTCTGCCGCGAGCTGATCCAGATCGACACCAGCAACTACGGCGACCACTCGGGCCCGGGCGAGCGCAAGGCCGCGGAGTACGTGGCCGGGAAGCTCGCCGAGGTGGGCCTCGAACCGCGGATCATCGAGTCGCACAAGGGGCGCGCCTCCACGGTCGCCCGGATCGCGGGCGAGGACCCCTCGCGGCCCGCGCTCCTCATCCACGGCCACACCGACGTCGTACCGGCCAACGCCGCCGACTGGACCCACCACCCCTTCTCCGGCGAGATCGCGGACGGCTGTGTGTGGGGCCGCGGTGCCGTCGACATGAAGGACATGGACGCCATGACGCTGGCCGTCGTGCGCGACCGGCTGCGCAGCGGCCGCAAGCCGCCGCGCGACATCGTCCTCGCGTTCCTCGCCGACGAGGAGGCGGGCGGCACGTACGGCGCCAAGTACCTGGTCCAGAAGCACCCGGAGCTGTTCGAGGGCGTCACCGAGGCGATCGGCGAGGTCGGCGGGTTCTCCTTCACCGTCAACGAGAAGCTGCGGCTGTACCTCGTGGAGACCGCCCAGAAGGGCATGCACTGGATGCGGCTCACCGTCGACGGCACCGCCGGCCACGGCTCGATGACCAACGACGACAACGCCATCACCGAGCTGTGCGAGGCCGTCGGCCGGCTCGGGCGGCACACGTGGCCCGTCCGGGTCACCAAGACCGTACGGTCCTTCCTCGACGAGCTCTCCGACGCGCTCGGCACCGAACTCGACCCCGAGAACATGGACGAGACCCTCGCCAAGCTCGGCGGCATCGCCAAGATGGTCGGCGCGACCCTCAAGAACTCCGCGGCGCCCACCATGCTCGGCGCCGGCTACAAGGTCAACGTCATCCCCGGCCAGGCCACCGCGCACGTCGACGGCCGCTTCCTGCCGGGCTACGAGGAGGAGTTCCTCGCCGACCTCGACCGGCTGCTCGGCCCCCGGGTGAAGCGGGAGGACGTACACGCCGACAAGGCCCTGGAGACCGACTTCGACGGCAAGCTCGTCGACGCCATGCAGAGCGCGCTGAGCGCCGAGGACCCCATCGCGCGGGCCGTGCCGTACATGCTCTCCGGCGGCACCGACGCCAAGTCCTTCGACGATCTCGGCATCCGCTGCTTCGGTTTCGCGCCGCTCCAGCTGCCGCCGGAGCTGGACTTCGCGGGCATGTTCCACGGCGTCGACGAACGGGTGCCGGTGGAAGGACTCAAGTTCGGCGTGCGGGTGCTCGACCGGTTCCTCGACGCGTCCTGATTTCGCCCGCTGAAACGAGACTTCACTATTCGCCCGCGCGTACGGGAGTGAATGGGAAGGGTGAATGCGCTCATAGGGTCGTAGCTCTATTAGCCCCTCCTCGTTACTGGTGATGCGATCCGCTGCTTGGGATCGCATTGCCAACAAGGAGGAATAATGATCAAGAAGATCGTCGCCGCCGCTGCTGCCACCGGTGGTCTCGTTCTCGCGGGTGCGGGTATGGCCGTCGCCGACGCCGGTGCCCAGGGTGCCGCCGTGAACTCCCCGGGTGTCCTGTCCGGCAACGTGGTTCAGGTCCCCGTGCACGTCCCGGTGAACGTGTGCGGCAACACGATCTCCGTGATCGGGCTGCTGAACCCCGCCTTCGGCAACACCTGCGTCAACAAGTGACGTTGCCTTTCTGAGGTTTCGTTTCGACACCGTCGGTCCCGGAGCGCTTGCCATGCGCTCCGGGGCCGACCGGTCTTTCGCGTTGGTCAGGTGGGGGAAGGCAGGGAATTCAGCAATGCGACAGGTCACCCGCAAGGGTCTGATGACCGTGGCGGCGGCCACGGGCGTGATCGCCGCCGCGGGAGGGAGCGCCCAGGCCGACTCGGGCGCGAGTGGCTCCAGCTCCAGCTCGCCCGGTGTGCTGTCGGGCAACACGGTCCAGGCGCCGGTGTACGCACCGGTCAACGCCTGCGGAAACACGGTCAATGTCGTCGGGGTGCTCAACCCGGCGGTCGGCAACACCTGCGTCACTCAGGGGGGCGGCTCGGACGGGGGTTACGGCGAGCCGGGCGGCTCCGGGGGCGCCCACTCCGGCGGTCGCGCCTCCGATTCGCCCGGCGTGGCCTCCGGCAACCATGTCGAGGTGCCGGTCCACGCGCCGGTCAACGTCTGCGGCAACAGCGCCGACATCATCGGGGTCGGCAACGGCACGACGGGCAACGACTGCGCGAACGGCGGCGGTGGGCACAACCCGCCGGGGGGCGGGTACGGGAACCCGCCGGGTGCGCCGGAGCAGCCCGGGAATCCGGGAGGACCGCAGAACCCGGGGAATCCCGGGAGCCCGGAGGAGCCCGGCAACTCCGGGAACCATCCCGGCAATCCGAACAATCCGAGGGATCGCGACAATCCGGACGGGCCGCCCCGCTCCGGAACGCCGGGCACCCCGTCCACCCCGGGCGAGGTGACGCCCAACGGCTCCCCGCAGGCCGACCTGCCGGGAGCCCGGTCCGTCACCCAGTCCGAGGGCCTCGCCTCGCTCGCCGCCACCGGCAGTGATCTGCCGCTGGGCCTCGCCCTCCCCATGGGCGCGGGCGCACTGCTGGCGGGCGCGGTGCTCTACCGCAAGGCGCGGGCCTCCGCCTGAGACGCCGCGCACAACGGAGCGGGCCCCGCTGTCCTGGCGGGGCCCGCTCCGTCTCCGTCTGCTCTCACCACGTGGCGCGCACCTGGCGGATGATCCTCCGGCGCAGCCGCACCCTGCGGCTTCCGTCGCGCAGCAGGCTCAGGCGGTCCAACTCCCAGTGTCCGTACTCGGCATGGTCCGTCAGCAGTCGTGTGGCGTCCTTGCGGGAGACCCCGCGCGGTACGTACACGTCGACAAATTCGTATTCCGGCATCGCATCTATTGTGCGGGCTGGGGCCCGGTACGGATAGCGTCTGCACTATGTCTGATGCTGCGCAGCCCACCGCTGCCGAGGTACGCGCCGCCGCCGAGGCGGTCAAGACCGCGCTCGACCGCCATCTCGCCGCGGTCGAACGCAGGTCGGGCGAGGACGACCCGGCCGTCTACGAGGCGTTCAACGAGCTGGCCACGGCCGCGGAAACGTACGACGAGCTGCTCTACGACCGCTACGACGAGGTCACGCCCTTCGAGATCCCCGGTTCCGACGACGGCCTGCCGCCGTACACCGGCCCCGAGGAGCCGAACGCGCTGAGCGTGCTGATCCGCCGCGACTACGCCGTGGTGGAACCGCAGCGGCTGCTGGCCCACGCACAGCGGATCGAGGCGGCGGACTACGACGAGGGCGAGGACGGGGACACCCCCGGAACCGTCCACGGGGCGCTGGGCATCCTGTTCGGCGAGTTCGAACCGGACGAGATCGCCTCCCGGCACAAGGAGTTCGGCCTGGAGGAGGGCGACTCCACGCTGTGGGTCACCGCCGCCGACGAGCCCGCGGAGCCGGGCGAGTGGCTGGAGGCACCGTTCGAGCAGATCGATTCGCAGCGGCTGGTCTGCCGCTTCGACGTCAGCGCGGTGTTCGACGACGACCTCGACGGGGAGGACCCCGACGACGAGGCGGACGACGACCTCGAAGCGGAGCTGGAGGACGACGAGGACGAGGACCTGGAGCCGCTCGACGCGGAACGCCGGGGCTGAGCTCGGACGGCGGCGGTCGCGGAGGTTTTCCGCCGCCGCCGCCGTTCCTTGCAAGGTTCCGCCGTGGTGCCTGCGCCACGGGCGTGTCCGCGGGGCGTTGTGGCCGGTCACGCCCCGTGGCGGAGCCACATGTCGATACAGTCCCGCGCCCCTAGACCCGTACTTCGCAGGTCACCCGATCGTGAAGACCAAGCGGTCGTAGCTGATCGCTCGCCGGTCGGAACCGCAGCAGCGATGGCCGTCTCGGTCCGGCCCGGTCGAGATCGGACGCCGTGAGGCCGATGCGGAGAACCTTTTCGGCGACCTGCGAAGTACGGGCCTAGACGGGCTGACCCGGCTGTGGGCTGAGCAGTGCCGGCAGCCGGGTCGTCCGGGGCTTCGCCGGGACCTCGGCCACGGCCCGCGGCAGCGCCTGCTCCACGCCGTGCACCACGGACAGATGCCGCTCCGCCCGGCCGAACGCCGTGTACACCCACGGCCGGCTGAGCGCGCCCGCCGCGTCCCCGGGCAGCACGACCACGACCGCGGGCCACCGCCCGCCCACCGCCTGATGCGCGGTGAGCGCCCACCCGTGCCGCACGGACTGCTCCACCCGCTCCTTCGGTACGACGACGTCCTCGCCCGCGCAGGACAGATGCAGCCCGTCGGCGTCGGCCTTCACCACGCGGCCCGGCAGCGTACGTCCGGGGGCGGGGGAGTAGGCGATCCGGTCACCGGGGTCGAAGCCCCCGAAGCGGCCGGGGCCGGGGTTGAGCCGCTCCTTGAGCGCGGTGTTGAGCACGCGGGTGCCTGCCGCGCCGCCATGGCCCGGCGTGATCACCTGGGTGTCCTCGGGCGGGACGCCGATCGCGCGTGGCACCGAGTCGGCGACGAGCTGTACGGTCCGGTGCACGGCCTCGCCGGCGTCCCGCACCGGCACGATCACGACCTCCTTGCCGGGCGCCTCGACCTGGTTCAGCTCGCCGACGCCGATGCCCGAGACCAGCTCGCCGAGCGGGCCGGGGTCCGGCTGCCGGGAGGCGACCTGCGGACAGACCCGGGCGGCCAGCAGATCCGCGAACACCCGCCCGGGACCCACGGACCACAGCACCCTCGGATCACCGGCCAGCACCAGCCGAGCCCCGTCCGGCAGCGACTCGGCGACAAGCGCGGCCGCCTCGACGTCCAGCTGGGGCGCGTCCAGCACGACCAGCAGATCGAGATCCAGCGCCCCCTCGCTGTCCCGGCCAGGCCCTTCGACGCCGGCCAGCAGCCCGGCCAGGGTGACGACACCGGGCGCCTCTCGGGGGGCTGTGGCGGAGGACAGCCCGGCCGCGGCCGCGACCGCGTCGGTCGGCGGCTCGGCGGGGGAGGGCATCCCGCCCGCAGCCGCACGGGTCGGGGCCTCGGCCGGAGACAGCCCGGCCGTCGGCCCCTCGGCTCCGGACCGCGCTCCGGCCGCCGTGGCCTCGCCCGCTCCCTCCACCAGCAGTCCCGCGAACCGGCGCCGACCGAGCGGACTGTGCGCCGCGGCCCAGGCGCGCAGGCCCATGTCCCGCGCCGCGCGGAGCAGTGCCGCGGGCTCGGTGAGCGCGGCCGCACCGCCGGTGTGCAGCACCAGCGCGTGCCCGGCGACCGCCCGGATCAGCTCGCCCGCGGAGCCACCGGCCGCGGCGGCGGCCTCCTCCCAGGCCTGCGCCGTACCGTCCTGCTTGGGCACGGAGTTGATCAGCCGGCCCAGACCGTCGGCGAGGCTCTCCTCGGCGAGGGCGTACCGCTCAAGACCGACGAGGACACGAACGGGCCGCTCCTCGTCGTCCTCCTGCGCGGCCGGCTCCTCATCCAGGGCGTCCTGGAAGGCCAGCGCCTCGCCCTCCGCGAGGCTGCTCTGCACGGCGGCACCGGGGTCCGGCACGCCCTGCCGGGCCAGCGCGGCGGTGAGCGTCGGCATCTCCAGGGCCGTGTGCCCCGCCAGGGCCGCCTGCTCCAGCAGCCAGACGGTCAGCGCCCGCCCCCGCCGCTCGTCGTCCGGTCCGCACTCGGCGCCCAGCAGCGCCCGCGCGAACCCGTCGGCCTGCTCGGGACGCACCCCGCCGACCCGCAGCAACTGCCAGGGATCCGCCCGCAACTGGTCGTCCGCGCCCTCACCGAGCACGGCGGCCACCTGCGCCGCGAGCGTGGCCGGTGCACCTGCCTCGGCCAGCACCAGCCGTACGCCCTCCACGACCTCGGGCGCGGCCGACACGGGGGCCTCGGTCACCGCCGGCTGCGCCCGCCGCACCGGCTCCGGGGCGGGCCGCCGGGGGGCCCGCTCGGGCTCGGCGAACACCGTGGCCGGAGGCTTGGCACCGCTCTCCACGGCCCGTACGGCGGCCAGCAGATCCGCGGCCGTCCCGCTGAGCTTGGTCCCGGCCTCGATGGGCGCCGCCTTCTCGGCCTTGCGCCGCTCGATCCGCTCCCGCTCGACCCGCTGCGCGGCCAACTCGGCCTCGGCCTCGGACAACTTGCCCGCACCCTCACCACCAGCGGCATCCACCCCCGAGCCCTCGGCACGCGAACCGCCCTCGCCGCTCTGCGGCCCGGCGTCCTCGTCGCCTCCGGGCGCGCCCGCGTCGCGCTCCGATGTGGGCTCGTCGCTTCCGGGGGCGCCCTCGCCGCTCTGCGGCCCGGCGTCCTCGTCGCCTCCGGGCGCGCCCGCGTCGCGCTCCGATGTGGGCTCGTCG
>NZ_JAVRBF010001541.1:0-233 GCF_032436805.1 Streptomyces sp. P17
GTAGCGCAGGAAGCGCGTCAGCTCTTCCCGGGTGTTGACGCGGCCCTGCCAGGTCCGCTGCAGGTCGATCCAGGCGCCGTTGATGGTATCCCACATCTCGCTGGTGAGCGCGGTGCGGACCGCGCGCGCGTTCCGGCGCGAGTGGGGAGTCGTCTACTTGCGGGGGCGGCTGGGAGGCTCCGTCGACGGCCCCCGGTACCGCGCCCAGGAGCTGGCGGCGGGGGTGGTGGGGT
>NZ_JAVRBF010001542.1:0-232 GCF_032436805.1 Streptomyces sp. P17
GCGGGCCGTTCTGGATGCCCATCACACCAACCGAGCCGGTGTTCCAGGCGAACTTGATCGCGTACAGGTCGCCGCCGCCGACAGGCAGAATCTTGCGCCCCGACCAGTGGTTGCCGGGGTCGATGAACGGCACGCCGTTCCAGGTCCATTCACGCTTGCCGGTCATCTCCGAGACGACGTACTCGGAGCCGCCGAGCTTGCGCGCAAGCGACTTGTAGATCGGAAGAGCACA
>NZ_JAVRBF010001543.1:0-232 GCF_032436805.1 Streptomyces sp. P17
CGATCAGCCACGTCGGCATCTTCAGTAAGGACGCGGTGCGCGACGAGCATTTCTGGACACAAGTCTGCAACGCGCGCGTCAGCGACCGGATCGGAGACGTGCCGCTCCTGCGCGTCAACGAGATCCATCACACGATGGCGCTCATTCCCGCACCGCGCTCCGGCATTCAGCACATCAACCACCAGGTGGAGAGCACCGACGATATCATGCGCTCCCACAGCCTGCTGCTGCA
>NZ_JAVRBF010001544.1:0-232 GCF_032436805.1 Streptomyces sp. P17
GAACAGGATTTCTGACGCATTTCATTTGCCGCGATGGTCAAATCATTCCGCAAAGACCAGGATATTGGAATGCATGCATCTGCATCTTTTCTTGCAAGTTCTCGAACGACCGGTTAGTGGAACGCAAGCGCATCGGCGCCGGTTTTCATTTTGAGGATTCATCCAATGTCTCACAACGTTCTCGTCGTCGTCGGCAGTCTTCGTAAGGAAGCGTTTTCGCTGAAGATCGCCA
>NZ_JAVRBF010001545.1:0-232 GCF_032436805.1 Streptomyces sp. P17
CCCCAAACGTATAAAGCTGCTGGATTACCTCATTAATGAGACAGGTAATATACAATGGTAATAAAGTTCATCGTCATCATCGCCATCTATTCCAGTGGCGGAGTAACCACTTCGACATATGAGAATGAATATCTAAGCGAGGATCAGTGCCTCAAGCTGACCAGCATGGCAGCAGAGGAACTCACCTAAACGAACCGTGACGTAGAAGTGAAGTACACATGCGTCATACGGT
>NZ_JAVRBF010001546.1:0-232 GCF_032436805.1 Streptomyces sp. P17
GCGCTGGTAATCAATGGCTGGGAACCGGCCCGAACATGTTCGACCCGATTTATCCCTTGCAGATGCAATGGGGCGCAGCATGTAAACTGTGCCCCTCACACCAAGCAGGCGTTTATTCCCAGATGCTGTCCAATTCCCAGGCCTGTAATGCAGCAAACTGCGCCTGTCCACTTTCGGCAAACAGGCTAACGCCTTGATGACCGTCGGCCGGGTAGATACGGCTGGTTAGACA
>NZ_JAVRBF010000239.1:0-677 GCF_032436805.1 Streptomyces sp. P17
TGTCACTCTGTATTGGTCGATGTTTCTTTCCTCAACAAGTTGGATTGCACCTGATACGCCATCGCTAAACAAAGCGACCTTTCCTCTTCCCAGTTTCTGTACGTGGGTTAACTCCAAAAAACCAATTCTGCTGCTGACTAAATTTTTCGTTAGAATTTTTATTTGATTCTTCGCTTTCAGTTTTTTTCTTAGTCGTTGTCACTGATTTCTAAATCGCTAGCTTCTTCATCATCGTTTTCACCATCATCGACATTCTCATGATGTAGGCTTTCGTTATTATTTTTTTCTTGAACGATATGAGCTTCTTCCGTCTCGCTGTTGGCACTTTCATTTTCATCGTTAGGGATTAGGTTTTTTTTCTATCCAAATCAGATTCAGTTACAAATGTTGAATCGTCATGACGCGCATCATGCAAGTTTGTTTTTTCTCTAGACATTAAGATTGTACTCTTGTGTTTATTCTCACCGTTCTTGTTTTGTCATCGACGTGAGCAACAAATCCAGCACCAATGATCGTTTCGATAACTTGCATCGTTATTGCTGCTACAAACTCTCGATTTGTGAAAGGAAGATTTAACGTAAATAGATTTAAAACTTTTTGCTCGGTTCTTTTCAGATCATCAAGTTTGTACCCTGAAAGCGCCAAACTATACTTCAGAGCTTGGCCGATATTTTTAC
>NZ_JAVRBF010001547.1:0-232 GCF_032436805.1 Streptomyces sp. P17
CGGCTAAAATCGGTAACAGATTATTCCCTGTTCTCGCGAAAGAAAATACGGCTTATCCTTTTGTAATTTACAAACGCAGCGGGCTGATTCCGGCTTATACAAAAGATAAATACTCGGTCGAGGATACGGTGTTTATTGACGTTGTAACCGTAGCGGAGAAGTACTCGGAAAGTCTTGAAATCGCCAATGCGGTACGCAATGCACTTGAAAGAAAACGTGGCACGTTCGCGGG
>NZ_JAVRBF010001548.1:0-232 GCF_032436805.1 Streptomyces sp. P17
GCCTTGAGCGACTACGAGGCCAACACTCCTGACGCCGACAAGCGGACACCTGAGCAAAAGAACACCATTGCGGCTCTGACCAAAGCTGCGGCTGAGTTCGACCAATTCAAATTGGAGCTGCTCGGCGGCATCGGCTCGGATGGCAAGCCCGTCGCTCCAACACTCTCACTTTCCTCGATCCTGAAGCAATACCAAGCCGCCGCCGCCATGAAGGATGGCTCCGGCGTTTTCG
>NZ_JAVRBF010001549.1:0-232 GCF_032436805.1 Streptomyces sp. P17
TGTTACCAGCGGCCTCGACGATGATCTCGTTCGCGTATCGGGCCAGGCCAGCCTTGATCCGTGCCATGGTCTTCGGGGACAGGGGCTTAGCCCGGTCACCGATGCGCTGCCCTTCGAGTGACCAGTCGATCGCGGCAGAGGCCGGCACCCACGCCGGTTCGACGATCTGCGACTGGCACGATGTCTTCGGGCACACGAAGACGTATTGGGCACGGTAGCGGCCCCACGGCTG
>NZ_JAVRBF010001550.1:0-232 GCF_032436805.1 Streptomyces sp. P17
CCGGACCGGTATGCTTGCGGCGGTGGCCGCCGCGATCGCCAACCTCGAAACCAACATCGACCGGGTGGCGATCGAAGAGCATGGGAGCGATGCGGTGGTGTTGACGTTCGAGCTGAGAGTCCGCGACCGCAAGCATCTCGCCCGTATTGTGCGGGTGATTCGCCGCATGCCGGACGTCGTGCGCGTCAGCCGCTCGTCGCGTTCTTCCCGGGCGTGAGCGGCCAACGAGCGG
>NZ_JAVRBF010001551.1:0-232 GCF_032436805.1 Streptomyces sp. P17
AGCGAAGGCGATCGTCAATTTCTGCCATTCCATAACTCGGCCTGCCATTGTAAATAACCAAGGATGTGAAATACTTTAGATAAAGCTGATGGTGATATTGGCTTAAAGTGACTCGCACGTCCGCATGCTTCAATATACTTAACCATAGGCGACTGTATATAAATCCCTTTAATAACCCGTAAGAACTACGAAATTCGCCAAAAATATCAGCGTGAATCGTGGTTATCCATTT
>NZ_JAVRBF010001552.1:0-232 GCF_032436805.1 Streptomyces sp. P17
CGATGCTGCCCGCGCCCGACTTGCCGCCGCCGGCCTCGATGTTTCGCAGGTGCGCCCCGGCCGCAAGCCAAAGACCCGCATCTTCACCGTCCGCGACCGCACCTGCGGCGTGCCGACCTTGATGATCGAGCCGGCACCGCAGATGGGGAGCGAGGTGGCGCCCGACTAGACTCGACTAGAATAGACTAGCGTCCCGAGGGGTTGCCCAGGCCCGCGCGCCGCAGCGCGTCGG
>NZ_JAVRBF010001553.1:0-232 GCF_032436805.1 Streptomyces sp. P17
GTTGAGCCAGTGTGCACTCAATGTACTAGTTGTATAGGAACATATAATGTCAATTACGCTTTCCAAACCCAACCCAATAGCGCCCAAAGCGTTTCGTCACGATATCAACGGTTTGCGCGCCTGGGCCGTCGTGGCTGTGGTGCTTTATCACTTTGGTGTGCCCGGCTTTTCCGGTGGGTTTGTTGGGGTTGACGTCTTTTTTGTTATTTCTGGCTTCTTGATGACCTCCATC
>NZ_JAVRBF010001554.1:0-232 GCF_032436805.1 Streptomyces sp. P17
GACCAGTATTGAACAGCTAGAACGCGAATTGCAGGGATACGTAAAATGAGCCAGTTAAGTTATATGGAAAAGCTGTTGGATGGGGAAGAGGTGGAGTTCAAGCGTCTTGTCGACGTCGTGCGCATCAAGAATGGCAAGGATCACAAATCGCTTGGGGATGGCTCGTTTCCAGTTTATGGCTCCGGTGGAGTCATGCGATATGCTGATACTTACGCTTACGACAAGCCTTCGG
>NZ_JAVRBF010001555.1:0-232 GCF_032436805.1 Streptomyces sp. P17
CCCGCGGGCTGGATGACGAGTTAAGGGGAACAGCGTTTGCCGTGGTGGACGGGATCGACGGGCGTGTGCATCATCTGAAGCTCCCCGACATCGATACAGCCGGCGACGGTCCGATCGGGGGCATTGTGGAACTCCGTCGTTTTGAGGATGCGAGGGGCCGGCCGCGGATCGCGCTTGCCGTCCGCTCCGACCTCAACCTCGACCAACAGGTAGTGGCCGAAGGGGCGACCTG
>NZ_JAVRBF010001556.1:0-231 GCF_032436805.1 Streptomyces sp. P17
TTCGAGAACGTGAAATGCCATGGCATTGAACAGCGCCACATCGGTGTTGGGGATGATCCTGACCCAATCGGCGCCGAAGAACTTGTCCGAGGCCGTCGCCTGCGGGTTGATAGAGACAAAGCGCGTGCCGTTTTCGCGGATCTGCTCCCACGGGCCATACATGCCGTGATCGGCCACGGTAAATTCGATGCGGTTGTTCTTGATCGGGTCACAGCCGATGAGCACGAAGAC